>NZ_JBLKDA010000032.1:0-42443 GCF_047530215.1 Enterobacter sp. 01-M-03-SI-ECC | reverse complement strand
ATGTTCTCCGTGTTTACGGCATTATTCCCCGTACCGTCAAAAAACAGGCCTATCGTCAGCGTCACGTCTTGCGGCGCGGGAGAATCTGACTCAGACGGCGTGGAAAGCGGTGGAGTGAAGGGCGGAGGTGATGTGACAGGCGGTTCATCCGGTTGTCTGCTGAATGACGAATGCCCCGTGGGTAGTACGGTGTCCTGAGTTACCGCACCAGCGTCCGATAAAGGGACGATAATGCGATTGCTTCCTGACGGACAGCCACATTTGACTTCGGAGTCATGAATAGCGGCCCACGCTCCGTCAATGATGAAATCCGGCGTGCCGGTGACAACGGTGCCGGGAATTTTACAGAGGGGACAGGGCGTTGTGTTATCGCCCACGCGAACCATGCCTCTGCCGGTATCCTGATTGACGGGAAGGGAGCTGATGCAGCGGGCGCCGGTGGTGGTTTTATCCCCGTCAAGGGCGAGACCGAGTGCATCAATACTGACAAAATGGAGCATTTCATATCCGTATGAAAAGTGCGGTTAGTGCACGAACTATACGCCCGGTCTGCAGGTGGAAAATATGTTTAGCACGCAAATTGTCACACCAGGAGAGAATTAGGATTTAAACCCGGTCTGGAGAAAGGCTTGATAATTTTTAATAGACCAACTTGTCCTTTACTCGGTTTTTTCCCGCACTGTTCACAAAAAACGATCCTCCTCTTTGATCAACTTTTCATCTTCGCCTATATGACTAGTCATGATATTTTAAATGACTAGTCATATAGGGAGAGAGCATGAACACATCGCTACCGGCCAATTTTTTATGGGGCAACTCGGTCTCCAGCATGCAGACGGAGGGCGCGTGGAACGAGGGCGGAAAGGGCATGTCGGTCTACGACATCCGTGAAGCCGGGGAGAATATTTCCGACTGGAAAGTGGCGACCGACTCCTACCACCGCTACCGGGAAGATTTCGACCTGATGCAGGATCTCGGCATGAACTGCTACCGCTTCCAGATTTCCTGGAGCCGCGTCTGCCCGCAGGGAGACGGTGATTTTAACGATGAAGGCATCGCGTTTTACGACCGCTTTATCGACGACCTGATCGCCCGCGGCATTGAGCCGATGATCTGCCTTTACCACTTCGATATGCCGCTGGCGCTGGCGCAGGAGTACAACGGCTTTAACGACCGCCGCGTGATGGAGGCCTTTATCCGCTACGGTAAAAAGATGATCGACTGCTTTGGCGACCGCGTGAAGTACTGGCTGACCTT
Source organism: Enterobacter sp. 01-M-03-SI-ECC (assembly GCF_047530215.1). Classification (NCBI taxonomy): domain Bacteria; kingdom Pseudomonadati; phylum Pseudomonadota; class Gammaproteobacteria; order Enterobacterales; family Enterobacteriaceae; genus Enterobacter; species Enterobacter sp. 01-M-03-SI-ECC. Next base: position 41,186 of record NZ_JBLKDA010000032.1, on the reverse strand, counting down.
CAACGAGCAAAACATCTTCCATATGCCGGAAGCCTTCCGCATTTCCGGCTATATGAAGGGCGACAAAACCCTGCGCGAGCTGTACGAGCTGCAGCATCATACGATGGTGGCGCACATGGCGCTGACCGAATACCTGCACCAGACCAAACCGGGCAAGCTGATGGGCGGCATGCTGGCGCACCAGCTGATCTACCCGGCCACCTGCAAACCGCGCGATATCTTCTGCGCCCAGCAGTATGACGAATTCCTCAACCAGAACCTGCTGCGCGTCTTTGCCGGGCAGGGCTACAGCCCGGCGGTAATGGCGGTGGTGGAGCGGGAAGGGTTTGGCGATATCTACCGCGCCGAGGATTTAGCCCTGCTGGCGCGCACCAAAAACGACTATATGGCCTTCAGCTACTACGCCAGCAAAACGCTGGACAGCGACGCCATCCCGGAAGGCACGCCGGTGAACGATTACCTGCTGCACGGCGAGAAAAACAACCCGTACCTGAAGGCCACCGAGTGGAACTGGCAGATCGATCCGCTCGGCTTTCGCACCATCATCACCCGCTACGCCAACGACTGGCGGATGCCGGTCTTCCCGATTGAAAACGGCATTGGGGTGATTGAGGCCTGGGACGGCGTGAACCCGATTGAGGACACCTACCGCATCGACTACCACCGGGCGCATATCGAGGCGATGAAAGCGGCGATGTTCGAGGACGGGGCAGAGGTCATTGGCTACCTCGGCTGGGGGTTAATCGACATTCTCAGCTCCCAGGGCGACATGCGTAAGCGCTACGGCGTGGTCTATGTCAACCGTGAAAACCACGACCTGAAAGACCTCAGGCGCGTGCCGAAGAAGAGCTACGCGTGGTTAAAACAGGTTATCCATACCAACGGACGCGAGATGTAAGCCGTACGCTGCCGGGCCGTTTTTGTGACTGATTGATGGGAACTCTCCGCTATGTCTGAAACAAAAATCACACCGCATATGCAGTCCTTTGTTGATAAATTTGTCGAGTTCTCGGCGCGCCTGGCAAACCAGGTGCACCTGCGTTCTCTGCGCGACGCCTTCGCCACGGTGATGCCCATCTTCATTCTCGCCGGTCTGGCGGTGCTGGTGAACAACGTGGTGTTTCCGTGGATTTTTCACGGCGATACGCTGGCACACTTCAAAGTGTGGGGCGAGGCGATTATTAACGGCACGCTGAACATCGCCGCGCTGCTGCTGGCGCCGATGATCGCCTGGTCGCTGGCGCGCAACAAAGATTTCGACAATCCGGTCTCGGCAGTGGTTATCGCCGTGAGCAGCTTCATCATCATGATGCCGATGCGCCTGCAGATTACGCCCGTCGGCAGCGATGCCACGGTGAACGTCACCCAGGTGCTGACGTTCGCCAATATCGGCTCGACCGGGATTTTCGCCGGGGTGCTGATCGGGCTGCTCTCAACGGAGGTGTTTATCGCCATCTCGCGGCTCAGGGCGCTGCACATTTCGCTGGGGGAAAACGTGCCCCCGGCGGTGAGCAAATCCTTCACCGCGCTGATCCCGACGATCCTCACGCTCTCCCTGTTCGCGGTGCTGGCGGCGATACTGGCAAACGTGCTGCATACGGACCTGATCCATCTCATTACCACCTTTATCCAGCAGCCGCTGCGGCTGATCAACACCAGCCTGCCGGGGACGATTTTCATCTATAGCTTCGGTAACTTCCTGTTCACGCTGGGGATTCACCAGTCGGTGGTCAACAGCGTGGTGCTGGAACCGTTCCTGCTGATCAACACCAACGAGAACATGCTGGCCTTCGCCAACGGCCAGCCCATTCCGCACATCATCAACAATATCTTCGTGCCGACCTTTGGCATGGTGGGCGGGACGGGCAGCACGATCTCGCTGCTGATCGCCATCTTTATCTTCTCCCGGCAAAAATCGGCGAAGCAGGTGGCGCGCCTGTCGCTGGCGCCCGGATTATTCAACATCAACGAGCCGGTGATTTTTGGCCTGCCGATCGTGTTTAACCTGCCGCTGATGATCCCGTTCGTGCTGCTGCCCGCCATCGGCATCTGGTTTGCGTGGCTGTGCACCACGCTGGGGTTAATGTCGCGCTGCGTGGTGATGATCCCGTGGACTACGCCGCCCATTCTCAGCGCCTGGCTGGCCACGGCAGGGGACTGGCGGGCGGTGGTGGTGCAGTTGGCAATCATCGTATTTGGTGTATTCTTCTACCTGCCTTTCCTCAAAATTGCCGAGCGAGTGGCCTTGAAAAACAGCGGGATAGAAAACTAACTGAAAGGAAGGACGATGGCGGCGAAGTACATCACCATAGCGCGGGAAATCAAGAAACGCATTATCAGCCAGCAGTACGCCGCCAACGAACCGCTGCCGGACCAGTTTGCGCTGGCGGCGGAGTTCAGCACCAGCCGGATGACCATCCAGCAGGCGATGCGCCAGCTGATCGTCGAAGGCCTGGTCTATACCCGCCAGGGGCAGGGCACGTTCATCCGCAAAAACTTCCTCCAGCTCTCGCAGTGGGATCTCTCCGGCAGCGACTATTTTGGCGCCACCAAAACCTGGGAACATCTGGGCACGGTCACGAGCCGGGTGGTACATTTCGAGCTGCGCTTCCCGAACGAAAAGGAGCAGGCCTCGCTGATGGTAAACGCCGATGCGCCTGTCTATGACTTCATTCGACTGCGCTTGCTGAACGGCGAACCGATGTCGCTGGATTCCACGGTGATGCCGATGAATCTGGTGCCGGGCCTGACGAAAAACCATCTTGAAGGCTCTGTGTTTCAGTACGTGCAGGAGACGCTGGGGCTGAAAATTATGGGGTCGTACCGGGTGGTGAGGGCGCTCAAGCCCAGCGCGCTGGACAGAGAGCATCTGGTCTGTGAGGAAACCGATCCCGTACTGGAAGTGGAGCAGGTGATTTATCTCGAGGACGGTACGCCGCTGGAGTACGCCCACTGCCACTATCGGTACGACCACGGCGGGATCGTGATCGTGAATAACGGATAAAAAAAAGCGGGCAACGTGGCCCGCTTTTTTAATGCTTCGCTATCAGTTCAAGCGCACCGGCATACCGGAGCGGTTCTGTACGGCCTGGTCAACGATGGTCGTTTCCACGTCTGGCTGAGAGGTCACCGCCTGCACCGCGCTGTTCAGCGTAACAGGAACAACTTCGTTGTTGTTGATCTGGTCTTCGCTGGTGGACAGCGGGTTGTGCACTTCGATGTAGCGGCTGCCGTCTGGCTCAGTGGTCGCTTTCACCGGTTCGTTGATGAACTGCACGCGCGTACCGACCGGCACGTTTTCGAACAGGAACTTGATGTCGTCGTTACGCAGACGCACGCAGCCGTGGCTGACGCGCAGGCCGATACCGAAGTTGGCGTTGGTGCCGTGGATAGCGTACAGGCGGCCAATGTACAGCGCGTACAGACCCATTGGGTTATCCGGGCCCGCTGGCACAACGGCCGGCAGCGGTTCGCCCGCAGCGATGTATTCCGCGTGCATTTTGGCGGTCGGCGTCCAGGTTGGACCCGCTTTCTTACGCTCAACTTTGGTGGTCCAGTTCATTGGGGTGTCTTTACCCAGCTGGCCGATGCCGATTGGCAGCACGATCACGGTGTTGGTGCCTTTCGGGTAGTAATACAGACGCATTTCCGCGCTGTTAATCACGATACCTTCATGAACGGTATCCGGCAGGATCAGCTGCTGAGGGATATTCAGCACGGTACCCGCTTTTGGCAGATACGGGTCAACGCCCGGGTTCGCTTCCAGCATGTTAGACAGGCCCAGCTGGTACTGCGCCGCGAAGTACTCCAGCGGCTGAGAGTTACCTTCAGGAACCGTCACCACCTGGTTTTGACCCACCAGACGGCTACCGTCTGTAGGCAGAGGGTACGTCACCGCAGACGCGGTCTTACAAAAACCTACTACGGCTAACGCCGCCGCAAAAAGCGTTGTTAATTTCATGTTCATGTTGTGCGAGGTATCTAAGCCATTCTGGCGATGAGTTGATAAGTCTGAATCTGTGATGGGAGCGCATTATATGTGCATTCCCGCTCACTGGGAATTCAGATGTGTACGAAATCACATTTTTTTCGATTTTGTTAAAGTTTAGTGGATTGCCGCAACACGGGATCTCAATTCGGAATTGTGGCATAATGCCGTGTTTATCACACTTTTCGCAGGAATCTCCCCGTGTTAGTTACCAGCAACGTCACTATGCAGTTTGGCAGTAAGCCGCTGTTCGAAAACATTTCCGTCAAATTTGGCGGCGGCAACCGTTACGGCCTGATTGGTGCCAACGGTAGCGGAAAATCCACCTTTATGAAGATCCTCGGCGGCGACCTGGAGCCGACGCTCGGCAACGTATCGCTCGACCCTAACGAGCGCATCGGTAAGCTGCGTCAGGATCAGTTCGCCTTCGAAGAGTTCACCGTGCTGGACACCGTGATCATGGGGCACGCGGAGCTGTGGGAAGTGAAGCAGGAGCGCGATCGCATCTACGCCCTGGCCGAAATGAGCGAAGAAGACGGCTACAAGGTGGCCGACCTGGAAACGCAGTACGGCGAGATGGACGGTTACTCGGCGGAAGCCCGCGCGGGCGAGCTGCTGCTGGGCGTGGGCATTCCTGTTGAACAGCATTACGGCCCGATGAGCGAAGTCGCGCCGGGCTGGAAGCTGCGTGTTCTGCTGGCACAGGCGCTGTTCTCTAACCCGGACATCCTGCTGCTCGACGAACCGACGAACAACCTCGATATCGACACCATCCGCTGGCTGGAGCAGACGCTGAACGACCGCGACAGCACCATGATTATCATTTCGCACGACCGTCACTTCCTGAACATGGTCTGTACGCACATGGCGGATCTGGACTACGGCGAGCTGCGCGTCTATCCGGGCAACTACGACGAATACATGACGGCGGCCACCCAGGCGCGCGAGCGTCTGCTGGCGGATAACGCCAAGAAGAAAGCGCAGATTGCGGACCTGCAGTCCTTCGTTAGCCGCTTCAGCGCCAACGCCTCTAAGTCGCGTCAGGCGACCTCGCGTGCGCGTCAGATTGACAAAATCAAGCTGGAAGAGGTTAAAGCCTCCAGCCGTCAGAACCCGTTCATCCGCTTCGAGCAGGACAAGAAGCTGTTCCGTAACGCGCTGGAAGTGGAAGCCCTTACCAAAGGCTTCGATGAGGGCCCGCTGTTTAAAAACTTCAACCTGCTGCTGGAAGTGGGCGAGAAGATTGCCATTCTGGGCGCCAACGGCGTGGGTAAATCCACTATGCTGAAAACCCTGGTCGGCGAACTGCAGCCGGACAACGGCACCGTGAAATGGTCCGAAAACGCGCAGATTGGCTACTACGCGCAGGACCATGAGTACGAGTTTGAAAACGACCTGACCGTCTTCGACTGGATGAGCCAGTGGAAGCAGGAAGGCGACGACGAACAGGCGGTGCGCAGCATTCTGGGCCGTCTGCTGTTCAGCCAGGACGACATCAAAAAGCCTGCAAAAGTGCTCTCCGGTGGTGAAAAAGGCCGCATGCTGTTCGGCAAGCTGATGATGGAAAAACCCAACATCCTGGTGATGGACGAACCGACTAACCACCTGGATATGGAATCGATCGAATCGCTGAACATGGCGCTGGAGATGTATCAGGGCACCCTGATCTTCGTCTCTCACGACCGTGAGTTCGTCAGCTCGCTGGCGACCCGAGTGATTGAAATTACGCCAGAGCGCGTGGTGGACTTCACCGGTAACTACGAAGATTACCTGCGCAGTAAAGGCATCGACGGCTAAAAAAAAAGCCCGGTGGCGCTGCGCTTACCGGGCCTACGGTTCAGCTTGTAGGCCGGGTAAGGCGAAGCCGCCACCCGGCAATGTTTAAAGCACCCACTCGCTCCCTTCAACCCCGTTCACCAGCAGCTTGCGTTTTTCCCCCGCCGGTAATGACACTTTCAGCGCCTTCCACGCCGGGCGATAGTCTCCGCGCGCGTTCACCTTCAGGTTGATGGTTGCGCCGTCGCACACCATTTCCCATTCCACCCACAGCGCATTGCCGTTCTGATAGCCCCAGGACTCGCCGTCGTCTTCAAACAGCAGCCCCGAGGTCGTGCCGACGCCTTTCACCGGGAACAGCTTCAGCTCGCGGGTCGTATCTTTTTCGGCACTCACATGCGTGATGCGCTCGCTCAGCGGCAGACCTGCTCCGGCGCGCACCAGCAGCGGCAGCTTTTCCAGCGGCGCATCGAGGACGATGGACTGCCCGCCCGCATACCACGCGTGGGTGTAAAAATCGTACCAGCCCGTTTCGTTATTCGGCAGCCAGACCCGGCGCTCGCGCTGCCCGGCTTCGACGACGCTGGCCACCAGCAGGTCGCGGCCCAGCAGGAAGTCGTCGCACTCTTCGAAGGTCTGCGCGTCGTGCTCGTGGTCGAGGAAGGTTGGGCGCAGCATCGGCTCGTCGTCGGCGTGCGCCTGCCAGAGCAGGGTGTAGAGATACGGCAGCAGGCGGTAGCGCAGCTCAATCGCGCCGCGAATCGCTGGCGTGACGCCCGGGTACATCCACGGCTCGTTCACCGTGTGGTCATCGTTCCACGAGTGAATGGTAAAGCGCGGATGCATCACTCCGTTTTGCACCCAGCGGACAAACAGCTCGGCGTCCGGCTTGTCGCCGGAGAAACCGCCGACGTCGTGGCCGACGTTGAACAGCCCGGAGAGGCTCATGCCCAGCCCCATGCGGATGTTATAGCGCAGGGTATCCCAGTTAGTGCGGTTATCGCCGCTCCAGGTCTGGACGTAGCGCTGCATCCCGGCACAGCCGGAGCGGGAGATGAGATACGGGCGTTTTTCCGGCGCAAAGCGCTGCTGCGCTTCCAGCGAGGCGCGCATCATCAGCAGCGGCATCACCGGGCGAATGTGCTTGATGGCGATCTCCCTGCCGAAGCCGAAGCAGCGCGCTTCCCCGTCCCACACTTCATATTCGTTGTTGTCGTTCCAGGTGGAGTCGATGCCCATCTCCAGCAGCTGCGTGGTCACGCCTTCCTGCCACCACTTCACCGTCTGCGGGTTGGTAAAGTCGAGGTGCGAGCCTTCGTCATCCCAGAAGCTTGAACGCTCCGGCGCATCGGTTTCTGAATCACGAATAAACAGGCCGCTCTCCGCCACTTCGCCGTAGCGCGGATGATCCTGCAGCAGGCACGGCTTGATGTTCGCGGCAAGCTTTAACCCGGCGTCGTGAAACGCCTGGCTCATCACCTTCGGCTGCGGCACCTTGTCGTAGTTCCAGTTGAAGACGTAGCGCTTGCCGTTGATGGAGGTATAGCCGGAGGAGAGCTGGAACGAGTCGCACGGAATGGCGTGCTCTTCGCACAGGCGGATGAAGTTCATCAGCTGGTTTTGCGCGTCCGGCGCGTCGGTATAGTGCATGGTCGAGCCGCTGTAGCCCAGGCTCCACTTCGGCCCGAACAGCGTTTTCCCGGTCAGGCGCACGAAGGCCTTGGTGACGTCCAGCACGCGCTTGCCGGTAAAGAGGTAGTAGTCGATATCGCCCGCTTCCGCCTGCCAGCGGCGGTAGGCGGTGTGGTAGTTGTCGATTTCGTTGCCCAGATCCAGCCAGCAGCTGCTCAGGTTGTCGTAGAACAGGCCGTAGCTGACGTCGTCACGGCGGGTGAGGGTGAACGGAATGTGCTTGTACAGCGGGTCGGTGCTGGCGGCGTTGTAGCCCATGGCATCGAGGTTGCGCATCTCGTAGCGTTTACCGTTGCGCTGCAGATCGCCCGCTTTTTCGCCCAGTCCGTAGAAACGCTCGTCCCTGCGGCGGCTGAGATAGTGCGCCGCACCGTCGCCGTGGGCGTTCAGCAGGTAGGCGCTGGTGGGGCGGTCGTTGACCAGAGGCTGCCACTCGCCCGCCTCGTTGCGATAGTGCCACTCCAGCCACAGGGGCTGGTGGACGGTCACGCGAAGCTGTTCGGTCGCCACCGTCACGGAATTTTCCTGCTGCGTCAGGGTCCAGGCCGGGCAGGAAAAGCCGCTTATATCGTCACGACGGCGACCTTCCCACGGCACGTCTTTTTCCGGCGCGATGCTCCAGGTACGATCGAGCGCCAGTTCGCCTTTGCGCTTGATCAGCACGCGGAACAGGTTCTCTTCCAGCACATACAGGCACAGACGGTGCTGGTTATCCACCAGCAGTTCCAGATGGTTTGCCGACTGCGTATCAACGGTCCAGTTTTTCAGGGTTTTCATATGCAATACATCCACTATCAGGCGCGCTTGGCGCGACGTTCAGCAATAAATGCTACCAGGAAGACGGCGCCAATCAGGTCAAAGAAGCCCATGGCGATAAAGAGCGGGTTAAAGCCGATTTTGTCGGCGGTCACCCCGATTAACAGCGAGAACAGGAAGCTGGCGACCCACGCCGCCGAGCCGCGCATGCCGTTGACGGTCGCCATCTGGCCTTTGTCGAACGACTCCACCACCAGGGCGCTCAGCATGCAGGAGATGATCTGGTGCCCGAAGCCGCCGATGGAGATCAGCACGATGGTGATATACGGGTCGCGGGTAATGGCCACGATGCCCAGCGAGATCATCAGGAACGCGCCGGTCACGGAGCTGGCGACCACCGAGTTAACGCGGGAGCAGCCGAACAGGCGGGCGTACAGACGCGTCAGGTAGCCGCTCGCCACGCTGCCGAGGTCGGCGGCGAGGAACGGCAGCCAGGCAAACATCGCAATCTGCTTCAGGTCCATACCGTGCTCTTTGGCGAGGTACAGCGGCACCCAGAAGCTCAGCACCGCCCAGGCCGGTTCCGCCATAAAGGCCGGGATGGCAATGCCGTAGAAACGTTTGTTTTTCGAGACGGTTTTCAGCGCGGTCAGGAAGGGCAGCTTCACCGCAGGCGGTTCGTTATCCTGCTTGATAAACGCCAGCTCGTCCTTGCTCAGGTTCGGGTGCTGCTCCGGGTTATGGTAGAACGCCCACCAGAGGATCACCCACAGCAGCGCCAGCACGCCGGTAAACATAAACGCGCCCTGCCAGCCGAACGACGCATGCGCGAAGTAAATGATGGGCGGAGCCAGCATCGCGCCAACGGAGAAACCGACGCCCGCCCAGCCCGCAGCAACGGGACGCTCGGATTTCGGGAACCATTCGCCGATGGTTTTGGCGTTCGCCGGGGTCGCGGCGGCTTCGGACGCCCCCATAAAGAAGCGCAGGATAGCGAGGTGCAGCCAGCTTCCGGCCCCCGCGTGGAAGATACACATCAGCGCCCAGATCCCGGCGCAGACCATAAAGCCAATCTTCAGGCCAATAACGTCAATCAGCCAGCCGCACAGGGGCTGGAAAATGGTGTAGGCGATCTGGAACGCGCCGACTATCCAGGAGTACTGCTCGGTGGTGATCCCGAGGCTCTCTTTCAGTTCCGGGGCGAGGATCCCTAATGAATTTCGGGTGATGTAGTTAACGGTGACGCCAAGCAGGAACAGCACCAGTACGTACCAGCGCAGGTTCTTGATGACGCGACGGGTTTTGCTTGTCGCTACGGTGTTATTGATGTCCTGACTCATTTTACTCTCCACAAGACGGACGGTAAGGGAACGGAGGTTCAGGTATCACACAGATTTTTATGCCTTTGATTTCTATCCGTTTACACTGTCTAAGTTGGTATACAACTAGTATGGAAGTTGTGTGACAAGTTCACCTTAAGGGAGAAAATGAGCGGGCAATAGTGGATTTTGTGCAAAGTTTCTCATAACGGGCGTAAACCCTCTGGCATGATGGCCTTTATGCCCGTTATTACCTGACGAACACGCTATGAAAATTTTTTCATTTCGCAAATGGAGCCAGATCACAAAATGGATAAAAGGCTAAAAATCACCGAAATCGCGGCCCGTACGCAGCTCTCTATCAGTACCGTTTCCCGCGTGCTGGCGGGCAAAGCGAACACCAGTGAAAAAGCGCGCGCAAAGGTGCTGGCGTGCGCGCGGGAGCTGGGGGTGATCGAGGGCATGGCGGCGGGACGGCTGCTGCTCAATAGCCTGGTGGTTTTTGCGCCGCAGCGCGCATTCGACGAGCGGTCCGATATCTTTTACTACCGCGTGATCCAGAGCGTGAGTAAGGGCCTGGCATCCCACGACGTGCGCCTGCGCTACTGCGCGCTGGAGGAGAACGACAGCGACGCCCAGCTGTTTCTGGCGCGCATGAACGAGTCGGACACCCAGGCGGCAATTCTTCTTGGCATTGACGATCCGCATATCCACGATCTGGCGGTGGACGTGGGTAAACCCTGCATGCTGATTAACTGCCGCGACCGGCACATGCGTCTGCCTGCCGTCGCGCCGGATCACCGCGCCATTGGCGAGCGGGCGGCGGAATACCTGTTCGAGATGGGGCACCGTGAGGTGATGAACGTGCTGTGCCTGCGTCGCTACACCATGGAGCTGCGCCTGGCGGGGATCCGCGACGCGTGGCGCGCCCATAATCTGTCGTTCAGCGATAAACGCGATCTGCTGGTGGTACCGAGCTTCAGCGCGCGCGAAACGGAACAGGCGGTCAGCGGCTGGCTCAGCGAAGTGCAGGGCAGGGATTTGCCGACCGCGTTCCTGGTCGGCGGCGACTTTATGGCGGCGGGCACCATCAGCGCCTTACAAAACCACGGTTTGCGCGTGCCGCAGGACGTGTCGGTGATGAGCATCGACGGCTTTAACCTGGCGGCGATTCAGGATGTGCCCTTAACGGCGGTGCATGTTCCCCGCGACGAGCTGGGAACGGAAGCGGTATACATGCTCCAGCAGCGGCTGATGCGCCCGGACGCGCCGGTGGGAACCTTGCTGCTTAACGGTACGCTGGCCGTGCGGGAATCGGTACGGCGGATACGTCAGGGGAAACGACGCACCGCCGTGGAGCGCGAAGGGCTGTACGACAGTTAGGCCATGCCCAGCGCGCGCCTGCCGTGGATATTGAGATCGTTCACGGTAAAGCGGTCCTGCCAGGTTTTTTCATAATCCTCACGCGGGAAGTCTCCCGGCGACGCGCCGGTTTCCAGGGCTTCCTTGACCTTTTTTGCGTAGGCGAGGTTTTTCTCGCACATCGGCGCGGCAGGAATGTACATCACGTTGCCCCATCCCTGCTGATTGTCCACCGGTGCGACGGAGTGGATCACATCGCAGTGCCACCACACGGAATCGCCCGCCTCAAGTGCCGGAATGCTGGTCAGCGCCTCGATGAGCAGCGGGTGCCACTTCTCGGAAACCGGCAGCACGCGGCCCGGCGCCACGCCGCAGAGCTCGTCTTCCGGCACGTCGTCCAAAAGCGGACGCAGCAGGATGTAGGCCATCGCTTCCGGGATCGGCACCACGTGCAGCAGACCCTGGCCTGGGATCATGTCCGACAGCGCCGTCCAGCCCTGGAAGGTGCGGAACACCGAGCACTTGGTGGTGTTGTCCACGGTGTACTCTTCTACCTCGGTGCGGTGCGCGGCGTTCCACGGATCGTATTTCTCAACGTTGCCGTCAAACACGCGGGCAAAGACCTGCTGGTAGGCCGGCAGCAGCCAGCGCTCCAGCGCCCCGGAGTCGGTATGCGCGCCCAGCCCTTTCGAGGTTGTTCCCGGCGGACGGCGGCGAATACGGTCCGGATAAATCACGCTGACGTCCGGGTTAAACCACGTTTTACCGTTGCTCTCGAACGTCCATAAACGGTTCAGGAACGACTGCACCTGCGCCATCTCTTCGCTCTGGCGCGCCTGCATCTGCGCCTGGGACCAGTAAATCGGGTAAATTTCCGGACGGGAGGCGGTCAGGGTACCGAAGAAGTTATCGCCCGGCCCTTTGTACACTTCGTCAAACTTGTTCAGATCGAGGTAGTCGAGCATCGACCGATCCCACGCCAGCGCCTGTTCGCGCGGGAAATGACCTTTGATCACCGCGCAGCCGCGACGCTTAACCGCCTCGCGCTGTTCAGCGGTGATGGTGCCGTTTTTCACATCGGCAAACGGGATCTCCGGCCAGACGGTTTCGCCTTTGTTCTTAAGGGCGTTGATTTCCGCCACGCGGGTGGCAATTTTATCGCTGAGCGTATTAAACACCGCCTGCACGTCGCCGATCTGCGCGCGCAGCTCGCGCTTCAACTGGCGGATTGCCGCTTTGTGGTCCGCCGGCAAGGTTTCACTGGTAAGGGTCATAACTGCCTCGCATCTTTCATTTGAAAGTAAAATTGTCTACAAATGATACTTTAAGTTAAAAATAAGTTAATGCAAGTTTAAAAACTTGACGGAAGCCACAGGACGGAAAAAGAGTGAGGCCGGAGCGAGGCTCCGGCGAGGAGAGGATCAGGCGTCGAACGGGGAATGGCTGTCGAGCACGGCCTGAATGACGTTCAGCGCGCCCTGATGATTGTTGTCGTCGGTGCCGTAGCGGGCGATCTGCTTGATGCTTTCTGCCGCGTTGTCCATCGCAAAAGAGTATTTCACCAGCTTCAGCATTTCGGCATCGTTGCCGCTGTCGCCAATCGCCACGCACTGTTGCGGGGAGAGCTCCCAACGCTTCAGCAGGCGGCTAATGCCGTTGGCTTTATGCAGGCCTGGAATAATCAAATCGACAAAGCCAAAGCCGCTGGTGACCGGCTTCATGATACCGTCCAGAGAGACGTGCAGCTTATCGATCAGGTTTGGGATATCGCTGTCCGGCAGGTTCAGGGAGAATTTAAACAGCACGTCGTTAATCTCGTGATAGTCGCTGACGCGCTTTAAGCGGTGGTAGTGCTTTGACATCAGAGCCACAAATTCATCCGGCGCTTCATCGCTCACGTACGCGCTCTCCAGCCCGCAGGCCACGAAGTTCAGCGCTTTGTCTTTCAGCAGCTCGCCAATCACGATTTGCGACTCGTGGCGCGTCAGCTCGCCGTGGAAAATCTGCTCGCCGCGATCGAACACCAGCGCGCCGTTTTCCGCCACGAAGGAGATGCGATCTTTCAGCTCGGGGAAGAAGGAGATGAGCTGGTAATACTGGTTGCCGCTGGCGACCACGAATTCAATGCCGCGGGCGTTAAGCTGCTCAAACTGTGCCTGGAAGCGGTCGCGATCGTACTGCTTGGCATCATCAAGGAAAGTTCCGTCCATATCGGTGACGATAACTTTAACGGTCATACTGTGCTCCTGGGTCACTGCGTTTTGAAACATTCTAATAACAAGGTGACGGGGAGCACAAATTTATTTCGAATGAAAGTCAAAAGCCGGGTGGCGGCTTCGCCTTACCCGGCCTACGGAGAGACTATGTAGGCCCGGTAAGCGCAGCGCCACCGGGCGTTTTTCTTACAGCGTATGTTCAGTACGGGCGATAATATCGTCCTGCGCATCCGGGGACAGGGCGGTGAAGAACGCCGAGTAGCCTGCGACGCGCACCACCAGATCGCGGTACTGGTCCGGGTGTTTCTTCGCTTCCAGCAGCGTTTCGCGCGAGACGATGTTGTACTGAATATGCCAGCCTTTATGCACCTCGAAGAAGGTGCGCAGCAGCACCATCAGCTTCTGGCGATCGCTGTCGTTCTCAAGCGTCGACGGGTTCAGCTTCTGGTTCAGCAGCACGCCGCCCAGAATCGCTTCCGTCGGCAGTTTGCCCACCGAGCCGATCACCGCCGTCGGGCCGAGGTGGTCGGTACCGGACGCCGGGCTGGCCCCTTCCGCCAGCGGGGTGTGCGCCTTACGTCCGTCAGGCGTCGCCATCGTCGCCGCGCCAAACGGCACGTTTGCCGAGATGGACGACGTGCCCGCGTAGTAGTTACCGCCAATCGGGCCGCGGCCGTAGCGCGGGTTATGGTACTGCTTCAGCTCCTCAATGTAGGTCTGATAGGCGCGCGTCAGCAGCATGTCCACGCTGTCGTCGTCGTTGCCGTACTTTGGCGCGCCGTTGATCAGGCGCTGACGCAGCTGCTCGTGGGTCAGGCCGTCGAAATCATCCGCCAGCGCGGCCGCCAGCTGCTGTTGACCGATGACGCCCTGTTCAAACACCAGCTTCTTCACCGCCGCCAGGCTGTTGCCGAGGTTGGCGATACCGACCTGCAGGCCGGAGACCCAGTCATACTTCGCGCCGCCCTGCTTGATGCTTTTTGCGCGCTCGATGCAGTCGTCCACCAGCGCCGAGCAGAGAATATCGTGGACGTTCTCTTCCAGCATGGTGTCCACCACGTATTCAATCTCGATGGATTTACGGGTGTAGTAGCGGATCTGGCTATCCCACGCCGCCATGACTTCGTCGAAGCTATTGAAGTTACCGGCAGAGAGCGCTTTCTCCTGCGGCAGGAATACCTTGCCGCTGGTGGCGTCGCGGCCACCTTCCAGCGCGGCCAGCATCACGCGGGCGAAGTTGATAAAGCTCATGCCGGTGCAGCGATAGCCCCACTTGCCGCCGACAGCGGTTTCGATACAGCCGATGGCCGCGTAGTCGTAGGCATCCTCTTTTTCGACGCCGAGCTTGATGAATTCCGGGATGACGATTTCGTCGTTGTTGAACGCCGGCATGCCGAAGCCGCAGCGGATCACCTGCACGCAGGCGTCGAGGAAGTCGTTGCTCATGCCCGCGTGGTAGCGCACGCTCAGGTTCGGCTGGGTGGAGCGCAGGCGACCGCAGGATTCCAGAATCGCGTAGGAGAGCGGGTTCACCGCGTCCATCGGCTCACCGTTGACCAGCTTCTGGCCGCCGATGGTCACGTTCTGGTACAGCGGGCTGCCTGCAGACGCTTTGGAGTGCGAGCCGGAGCGGATCTTGTTCACTTCCAGCAGCTTCAGCCAGCAGCTGTGCAGCAGCTCGATGGCGTGTTCGCGGTCAAGACTCTGGTTCAGCTCCACGTCGCGGCGGTAGAACGGATAGAGATACTGGTCCATGCGGGCAAAGGACACGGAGTGGCCGTTAGACTCAATCTGCAGGATCAGCTGAATGAAGTAGCACAGCTGCAGCGCCTGCCAGAAGGTTTTTGGCGGCTCGTGGGCAATGATGTCGCAGTTTTCCGCCATTGCGAGCAGCTCGTCGCGACGGCTTTCGCGGGTCTCTGTTGACGCCATTTCGCGCGCCAGATCGGCAAAGCGCGTGATGTGCAGGCTGACCGCCTCCAGCACGATATCAATCGCCTTCAGGAACTGGTCGCCGTGCAGGTCTTCCAGCACCGTCAGGTTGATGCGCGAGCGGCGTTCGGCCACTTTGGCGCGCAGGCCGTCGAGGCCTTTCTCCAGCACCAGCGGGAAGTTCACCGCCAGGTGCGCGTCACCGGAGGTCATGTTGCCTTCGGCTTTGATAATGCCGGTTTCCAGCAGGCCTTTCTGCTCGTCGGTGAACATGCCGTAGCAGCGGTCCTGCACCGTCTGGCCGCGCCACCACGGGCAGATTTCATGCAGGACGCGCTTGTTCTCTTCGCTTACCGCAAAGCCCGCGCCGGGACGGTCCGCCAGATCGTCGATCTCTTTCTCAATCCAGGAGACGGTGTATTCCGGGAAGATCGGCGCAGCGCGGACTTCGCTTGCCTGGTTACCGATAATCAGCTCGTCGTGTTTGATCCAGATGGTGCGTTTCGCCAGGTGATGCGCCAGCGCCAGGGCGCGACGCACCGGGATCGGCTTATCCATGTGCTGCTGATACATTTCGGTGTAATGCTGCGCGCGCTCGGTGCAGACCGGCGGCTTAACGATATGGACCAGCGCGGTTTTGTGCGCCTTGATGCGCTCGCTGAGGGTGTTGAGATTCAGGGTTGTCATAAGTTTATCCTCGTAAGGTCGCGGTTAACCCTTTCTGGCAGGCGTACTGCTGCGCGAAGTCCAGCAGGGCAGGGTTATCCAGCGGTTTGTCAGGGGCAGAGTAGGGTTGGCCGAGCAGGGTGTATTTGTTCATGCCCAGCGTGTGATACGGCAGAAAATGAATATCATCGACGCCGAGTTCGTCGGCGGCGAAGTTGGTAATGGCGGCTATGGACGCTTCGTCAGCGTTGAAGCCCTGGATCAGCGGCACGCGGATGGTGATCTTTTTCCCGGCAGCGGCCAGGCGTTTGAGATTATCGAGGATCCGTTTCGCCGAGCCGTCCGTCCACTGCTTGAACACCTCAGGATCGACGTGCTTCAGATCGGCGAGGAACAGGTCGACGTACGGTAATGACGGCGCGATATAGCGCCACGGCACGTGAAGACACGTTTCAACGGCGGTGTGGATCCCCTGTTCATGGCTGGCTTTAAACAGCGCATGGGCCAGCTCCGGGTTCATAAACGGCTCGCCGCCGGAGAGGGTGATCCCGCCGCCGCTGCGGTCGTAAAAGGGTTTATCGCGCAGCACGGTCGCCATGATCTCCTCGACCTGCTGCTCTTCACCGCAGACGGTCAGCGCCTGCGTCGGGCAGCAGTCGGTGAGGGCATTGAGCGTCTCTTCGCTCAATTTTTCACGGTGGATGACGAGGCCATTCAGCGCGCGTTCGATACAGCCCGGCGCCGCCTGCTGGCACAGGTCGCAGCCGTCCAGGCACAGGCGCGCATCAAACAGCACGTCCCGGCTGCGGGAGCGGCTTTCGGGGTTCTGGCACCAGCGACAGCCCAGCGAGCAGCCTTTCAGGAACACCACGGTACGAATACCGGGGCCATCGTGGGTAGAGTAACGCTGAATATTGAAGATCATGTTTTCGCCTCTCATCTTGCATATGAAGATTAAATGACTTTCGAATGAAAGTTATCTTGATGCAGGTCAACTCCTGAGCAGGTTTTCCTGTGATAGGTTAAGTGCAGGCTAATTTTGAGGGTGACATCATGGAACTTTATCTCGACACATCTGACGTTGCGGCGGTCAAAAAGCTGGCGCGTATCTTCCCGCTGGCGGGCGTAACCACTAACCCAAGCATTGTGGCGGCAGGTAAAACGCCGCTGGACGAACTGCTGCCCGCGCTGCACGACGCGCTGGGCGGTAAAGGCCGTCTGTTCGCCCAGGTGATGGCGACCACCGCCGAAGGGATGGTGGAAGACGCGCGTAAGCTGCGCGCCATCATTAACGATCTGGTGGTGAAAGTGCCGGTGACTGTCGAAGGGCTGGCGGCGATCAAGATGCTGAAGGCTGAAGGGATCCCGACGCTGGGCACGGCGGTGTACGGCGCCGCGCAGGGGATGCTTTCCGCGCTGGCAGGGGCGGAATATGTCGCACCTTACGTGAACCGAGTGGACGCGCAGGGTGGGGACGGGATCCAGACCGTGATTGAGCTGCAGCAACTGCTGACGCTGCACGCTCCGCAGTCAAAAGTGCTGGCGGCGAGCTTTAAAACCCCGCGTCAGGCGCTGGACTGCCTGCTGGCAGGATGCGAATCCATCACGCTGCCGCTGGACGTGGCGCAGCAGTTTATTACCTCTCCTGCGGTAGACGCAGCGATCGTGAAGTTTGAGCAGGACTGGCAGGGGGCGTTTGGACGGACGTCCATCTGATGCGGTTGCCGGGTGGCGCTAACGCTTACCCGGCCTGTGTTCATATCGCTGTTGCCGGGTGGGGCTAACGCTTACCCGGCCTACGTTCGAGCCGTTTTAGCCGTTGTAGGTCGGGTAAGGCGAAGCCGCCACCCGACTTGTTTATCGGCTACACACCTCACACCCCGGATTACGCATCAGCTTCATCTCGCGGAACTGGCAGGTCATCGCGTCATACATCACGATTTTCCCCGCTGCGGGCGTGCCGTAGTGCGCCAGCACTTTGATCGCTTCCATTGCCTGCAATGAGCCAATCACGCCGACGAGCGGTGCCATCACGCCCGCCTCAACGCAGGTCAGCGCATTCTCACCGAACAGGCGGCTCAGGCAGCGGTAGCAGGGTTCCCCTTCCGCGTAGGTGAAGACGCTGATTTGCCCTTCCATGCGGATTGCCGCGCCGGAAACCAGCGGGATTTTGTGGGCAAAACATCCCGCGTTGAGCTGGTTGCGGACGGCGACGTTATCGGTGCAGTCCAGCACCAGGTCATGCTGCGCAATCTGCGCCGACACCGCGTCGTCATCCAGCATTGCGTCAATCAGGGTGAACTGAACGTTGGGGTTGATGCGCGCCAGCGCGGCCCTGGCGGATTCCACTTTCGGCTGGCCCACCGTCGCGTCGCCGTGCAGCGTCTGGCGCTGCAGGTTAGACACCGACACGGTATCGAAATCCAGCAGCGTCATCCTGCCCACGCCCGCGGCGGCAAGGTATTGCGCGGCGGCGCAGCCCAGACCGCCAAGCCCGACGACCAGCACATTGGCCGCCTTGAGCGCTTCCTGGCCCTCGAAATCAAACCCGCGCAGCACGATCTGGCGGTTGTAGCGCAGCATCTCCGGGTCGCTCAGCTCCACCGTCATGTCAGCCTCCGAACAGGTGGTTAAAGCGCTCTACCTCAACCCACTCGCCCGCTTCCACGTTGCCGCGCTCGCGCTCCAGCACGATAAAGCAGTTGCCCTGGCTGAAGGAGCTGAAAATGTGCGAGCCCTGGTGCCCGGTGGTGCTCACCTCGAGCTGTCCGTCCGCGCTACGTGCCAGAATGCCGCGCTGGAAATCGAGGCGGCCCGGCGATTTTTTCAGGCGCGTGGCGGCACGCACGCGCAGGCGTTCGGGCAGCGGGCTGGCGCGGTTGCCGGAAAGCTTCGCCAGCAGCGGGATCACCAGCTGATAGAAGGTGAGCGCCGCCGAGACCGGGTTACCCGGCAGGCCGCAGAACCAGCCGTGCGGGAGCTTGCCAAAGGCGAACGGCTTGCCCGGCTTGATCGCCAGCTTCCAGAAGGCGATTTCGCCCAGCTCTTCAAGCAGGGTTTTGGTGTAATCCGCTTCCCCCACGGAGACGCCGCCGGAGCTGATGACCACGTCGGCGGAGGTGTCCGCCTCGATAAACGCCGCGCGCAGTTTTTCCGGATCGTCTGGAATAATCCCGAGGTTAATCACCTCGCAGCCCAGCTGCTCCAGCATCAGGTGTACCGCCAGGCGGTTGGTATCGTAAATCTGGCCGTCCTGCAGCGGCTGGCCCGGAAGCTGCAGCTCGTCGCCGGTGGAGAAAATGGCGACGCGCACTTTACGGATAACGTCGACGTCCGCGATGCCGAGCGAGGCCAGCACCGGCAGTTCGGCCACCGTCAGCTTCTGCCCGGCAGAAAACACCGTCGCACCGAGGGTGATGTCTTCACCCGTGCGGCGGATGTTCTGGCCCGCTTTGACGCTGGCGGTAAAACGCACGCCGTCGTCGGTTTGCTCGGTCTCTTCCTGCATCACCACGGCATCGCAGCCAGCCGGTATTGGTGCGCCGGTCATGATGCGCACGCAGGTGCCCGCAGGCCATTCACCGCTAAACGGCTGACCTGCAAAGGCCTTACCCGCCACCGGCAGGGCGTTACCCGTCTGGAGATCCGCCAGGCGCACCGCGTAACCGTCCATCGCGGAGTTATCAAACCCCGGCACGTTAAGCGGAGAGACGATATCGCGCGCGGCAATGCGGCCAAAACAGCGCACGAGGGGCAGCGTTTCGACATCTTGCAGCGGGGAAAGTCGGTCAAGCATCTGCGTGAGTGCCGTCTCAAGCGGCATCAGTCCGGCGGTAAAATCCATGGTGGGCTCCTGCGGAGTAACAACGAAAGCGCCCATTATGGCAGAAAAGTGCGGCTAACTGTATGACCCGATGGGTGTACGCTTTACATCACTGTTACGTCTTTCTATATTCAAAAATCATCTGAAGTTTCGTCGACGATAATGATATTTATAGAAAAAGCCGCCAATCAGGCTAACGGGTGATGCGAATGGTTAATGCGGTAATCGCAATTCATGGTGGCGCAGGGGCAATCACCCGTGCTCAGCTCAGTCCCGAGCAGGAAAAGCGCTACATTGACGCGCTGTACGCCATTGTGGAAACGGGGCAGAAAATGCTGGAAGCGGGCGAGAGCGCGCTGGACGTGGTCACCGAGGCGGTGCGCCTGCTGGAGGAGTGTCCGCTCTTTAATGCGGGCATCGGTTCAGTCTTTACCCGGGATGAAACCCACGAGCTGGATGCCTGCGTGATGGACGGCGTCACCCTGAAAGCAGGGGCCGTGGCGGGCGTGAGTCGTCTGCGCAATCCGGTGCTGGCGGCGCGTCTGGTGATGGAGCAAAGTCCGCACGTGCTGCTGGCGGGCGCCGGGGCGGAGGCGTTTGCCTTCGAATACGGGATGGAACCGGTATCGCCGAATCTGTTTTCCACGGAAGAACGTTATCAGCAGCTGCTGGACGCCCGCTCCGCGGGCATGACGCAGCTTGACCATGCTGCCCCGCTGGACGAAAAAACCAAGATGGGCACGGTGGGCGCGGTGGCGCTCGATAAGGCAGGCAACCTTGCGGCGGCAACCTCCACGGGCGGGATGACCAACAAGCTGCCCGGACGCGTCGGCGACAGCCCGCTGCCGGGCGCCGGCTGCTACGCCAATAATGCCACGGCGGCGGTGTCGTGTACCGGCACTGGAGAAGTGTTTATCCGCGCCCTCGCGGCCTACGACATCACCGCGCTGATGGACTACGGTGGCTTAAGCCTCAGCGAAGCCTGCGAGCGCGTGGTGATGGAAAAACTGCCTGCGCTGGGCGGCGTCGGCGGGCTCATCGCGGTGGATCGTGAGGGCAACGTGGCCCTGCCGTTCAACAGCGAGGGCATGTATCGCGCCTGGGGTTATGCCGGTGATGAACCGAGCACGGGCATCTATCGTGAATAAGGGGGCCACGCGTGCCGCACAGTGAAGAACTGGACACCCGCGAAGTGCTGGCTGTCCATCAGCTGAATATTGCGTTTCAGGAAGAGCGGCAGTTCATCCCCGCAGTGCAGAATTTATCGTTTACGCTCCGGCGCGGCGAGACGCTGGCGATTGTTGGCGAGTCCGGCTCCGGTAAATCGGTCACCGCGCTGGCGCTGATGCGCCTGCTGGAACAGACGGGTGGGCAAATCAGCAGCGAGAAAATGCTCCTGCGCCGCCGTAACCGTGATGTCATTGATTTAAATGAGCTGAGCGGTTCGCAGATGCAGGGCGTGCGCGGGGCGGATATTGCAATGATCTTCCAGGAGCCGATGACCTCCCTGAACCCGGTGTTTCCGGTGGGGGAACAGATCGCCGAGTCCATCCGCCTGCATCAGAGGCTGAGCGGCGATGAGGCGCTCAGGGAAGCCAGAAGGATGCTGGAGCTGGTGCGCATTCCGGAGGCGCAGGCCATTCTGGGGCGCTACCCGCACCAGCTTTCCGGCGGCATGCGCCAGCGGGTGATGATTGCCATGGCGCTCTCCTGCCGTCCGGCGGTACTGATTGCCGATGAACCGACGACGGCGCTGGACGTGACGATTCAGGCGCAGATCCTGCAGCTCATCAAAGTGCTGCAGCAGGAGATGGAGATGGGGGTGATTTTCATCACCCACGATATGGGCGTGGTCGCCGATATCGCCGATCGGGTGCTGGTTATGCACAAGGGCAGCGCGGTGGAAACCGGCCCGGTGGAGCAGATATTTCACGCGCCCGCGCATCCTTACACCAACGCGCTGCTGGCGGCGGTGCCGCGCCTGGGGGCGATGAACGGGCGCGACCTGCCGCGCCGTTTTCCGCTGATTTCTCTTGAGGCATCAGAGGTGCAGGAGGAGGAACGCGAGCAGGACACCGTGGTGCCGGGCAGGCCCATTCTGGAAGTGCGCAATCTGGTCACCCGTTTTCCGCTGCGAAGCGGCGTACTGAACCGCGTGAAGCGCGAAGTGCACGCGGTGGAAAACGTCAGTTTCGATCTCTGGCCGGGCGAAACCCTGGCGCTGGTGGGGGAGTCCGGCTGCGGCAAATCCACCACCGGACGCGCGTTGCTCCGTCTGGTGGAGTCTCAGGAAGGCAGCATCACCTTTAACGGTGAGCGCATTGATACCCTGCCGGACAGCAGGCTGCAGGCGGTGCGGCGAGATATTCAGTTCATTTTTCAGGATCCGTATGCCTCTCTCGATCCGCGCCATACGGTGGGGTACTCGATCATGGAGCCGCTGCGGGTCCATAACCTGCTCGACGGCGACGCGGCGCAGCGGCGCGTGGCCTGGCTGCTGGAGCGCGTCGGCCTGAAGCCGGAGCACGCCTGGCGCTATCCGCACGAGTTTTCCGGCGGGCAGCGCCAGCGTATCTGCATCGCCCGCGCGCTGGCGCTGAACCCGAAGGTGGTGATAGCCGATGAGTCCGTCTCGGCGCTGGACGTCTCCATCCGCGCGCAGATCATCAACTTATTACTGGATTTACAGCGGGATATGGGGATCGCCTTCCTGTTTATCTCGCACGATATGGCGGTAGTTGAGCGCATCAGCCATCGCGTGGCGGTGATGTTTATGGGGCAGATCGTGGAGATCGGGCCGCGACGAGCGGTGTTTGAGAACCCGCAGCACCTGTATACCCGCAAGCTCATCGCGGCGGTCCCGGTCGCCGACCCGGCGCATCGTCACGGCCAGCGGGTGCTGCTGCAGGATGAAATGCCGAGCAATATTCGTAAACGCGGCGAGGCCGTGGAGCGCGTGGCGCTGCGCGAGGTCGGTCCGGGCCATTTCGTCGCGCCGCCGCGTCAGGACAACGCGTTTTCGCGGTTATAACTTACAACAGGCAGGAGAACACAATGGTTACATTTGTAGCGCGTAGATGGTTGTTAGCCGCGAGCGTGACGGCAGCCCTGGCCGCTGCCCCCGCGTTCGCTGCCAAAGATGTGGTGGTGGCCGTCGGCTCTAATTTCACCACGCTCGATCCGTATGACGCCAACGACACGCTGTCGCAGGCGGTGGCGAAATCGTTCTATCAGGGCCTGTTCGGCCTGGATAAAGAGATGAAGCTGAAAAACGTGCTGGCGGAGGGGTACACCGTCTCCGGCGACGGGCTGGTGTATACCATCAAGCTCAGAACCGGCGTGAAGTTCCAGGACGGAACCGATTTCAATGCGGAGGCGGTAAAGATTAACCTCGATCGCGCCAGCAATCCGGACAATAGCCTCAAGCGCTATAACCTGTATAAAAATATCGCTAAAACAGAGGTGGTCGACCCGGCCACGGTAAAAATTACCCTGAAAGAGCCGTTCTCCGCGTTTATCAATATCCTGGCGCATCCGGCAACGGCGATGATTTCCCCTGCCGCGCTGAAGAAATACGGCAAGGAGATCGGCTTCCACCCGGTCGGTACCGGCCCGTACGAGCTGCTCACCTGGAACCAGACCGATTTTGTGAAGGTGAAGAAATTCGCGGGTTACTGGCAGCAGGGGCTGCCGAAGCTGGACACCATCACCTGGCGCCCGGTGGTCGACAACAACACCCGCGCGGCGATGCTGCAAACCGGCGAGGCGCAGTTTGCCTTCCCGATCCCGTATGAGCAGGCCGCCATTTTACAGAAAAACAGCAAGCTGGAGCTGGTCGCCAGCCCGTCGATCATGCAGCGCTACATCAGCATGAACGTCACGCAAAAGCCGTTCGATAACCCGAAGGTGCGTGAAGCCATCAACTACGCCATCAACCGCCAGGCGCTGGTGAAGGTCGCTTTTGCGGGCTATGCCACCCCGGCGACCGGCGTGCTGCCACCGGCGATTGCCTATGCCCAGAGCTATCAGCCGTGGCCGTACGATCCGGCCAAAGCCCGCGAGCTGCTGAAAGAGGCGGGCTTCCCGAACGGCTTCAGCACCACGCTGTGGTCGTCGCATAATCACAGTACCGCCCAGAAGGTGCTGCAGTTCACCCAGCAGCAGCTGGCGCAGGTGGGCATCAAGGTGCAGGTCACCGCGATGGATGCCGGACAGCGTGCGGCTGAAGTGGAAGGGAAGGGGCAGAAAGAGAGCGGGGTGCGGATGTTCTACACCGGCTGGTCGGCCTCGACCGGCGAAGCCGACTGGGCGCTGTCGCCGCTGTTTGCCTCGCAAAACTGGCCGCCAACGCTGTTCAACACCGCGTTCTACAGCAATCCGCAGGTGGACAAAGACCTTGCGGATGCCCTGAAAACCACCAAACCGGACGAGAAAGCGCGCCTCTACAAAGACGCGCAGGATATTATCTGGAAAGAGTCGCCGTGGGTGCCGCTGGTGGTGGAGAAACTGGTGTCAGCCCATAACAAAGCGTTGACCGGGTTCTACATCATGCCGGACACGGGCTTTAGCTTTGACGATGCGGATTTAAAATAAACCTCATGCTGAATTATGTTTGTAAACGCCTGCTGGGGCTTATCCCAACGCTGCTGATTGTGGCAGTGCTGGTGTTTTTGTTTGTGCATCTGCTGCCGGGCGATCCGGCGCGCCTGATCGCCGGGCCGGAAGCGGATGCCACCGTCATTGAGCTGGTGCGCAAGCAGCTGGGGCTCGACCAGCCGCTGTATATGCAGTTCATCCATTATATCTGCAACGTTCTGCAGGGCGATTTCGGCATCTCGATGGTGTCGCGTCGTCCGGTGTCCGAGGAGATTGCCAGCCGCTTTATGCCCACCTTCTGGTTAACGATTGCCAGCATGAGCTGGGCGGTGGTGTTTGGGCTTGGCGCCGGGATTGTGGCGGCGGTCTGGCGCAACCGCTGGCCGGACAAGCTCGGCATGGCGCTGGCGGTGACCGGCATCTCCTTCCCGGCGTTCGCGCTGGGGATGCTGCTGATGCAGATCTTCTCCGTTGAGCTGGGCTGGCTGCCGACCGTCGGGGCCGATACCTGGCAGCATTACATCCTGCCGTCCCTGACCCTGGGGGCTGCCGTTTCGGCGGTGATGGCTCGCTTTACCCGCGCCTCGTTCGTTGACGTGCTGAGCGAAGACTATATTCGCACCGCGCGGGCGAAAGGGGTCAGCGAGAAGTGGGTTATTCTCAAGCACGGGTTCCGCAATGCGATGATCCCGGTGGTGACGATGATGGGGCTGCAGTTTGGCTTCCTGCTGGGCGGCTCGATCGTTGTGGAAAAGGTGTTTAACTGGCCGGGGCTGGGGCGCCTGCTGGTTGATTCCGTCGAGATGCGCGACTACCCGGTGATTCAGGCGGAAGTTCTGCTGTTCTCCCTGGAGTTTATTCTTATCAACTTAGTGGTGGACGTGCTCTACGCCGCCATTAACCCGGCCATCAGGTATAAGTAAGATGCGATTGTTGAACTGGCGACGTCAGGCCGTGTTAAACGCGATGCCGGGGCTCAAACCGGACCATATCCATACCCCATGGTCTGAATTCTGGCGGCGTTTTCGCCGTCAGCCGGTCGCGATGGCGGCGGGGCTGTTCGTGCTGCTGCTGATAGCGGTGGCGATTGTGGCGCAGTGGGTCGCGCCGTTTGATGCGGAAAACTATTTTGACTACGACCGTCTGAACGACGGCCCCTCGATGCTGCACTGGTTCGGCGTGGACTCCCTCGGTCGCGATATCTTCAGCCGCGTGCTGGTGGGGGCGCAGATCTCGCTCGCCGCCGGGGTGTTTGCGGTGCTGATCGGCGCGGCCATCGGGACCGTGCTGGGTCTCGTTGCCGGGTACTACGAAGGCTGGTGGGACCGCATCATCATGCGCATTTGCGACGTGCTGTTTGCCTTTCCCGGTATTTTGCTGGCGATTGCCGTGGTGGCGATCATGGGCAGCGGCATGGCAAACGTCATCGTTGCCGTCGCGGTCTTTTCGATTCCGGCGTTTGCCCGCCTGGTGCGCGGCAACACGCTGGTGCTGAAGCAGCAGACGTTTATCGAGTCTGCCCGCAGCATGGGGGCCAGCGACGCCACCATTCTCTTCAGCCATATTCTGCCGGGAACGGTGTCGTCCATCGTGGTCTATTTCACCATGCGCATCGGCGTGTCGATTATCTCGGCGGCCAGCCTGTCGTTTCTGGGGTTAGGTGCACAGCCGCCCACCCCGGAGTGGGGCGCGATGCTGAACGAGGCGAGGGCGGATATGGTGATTGCGCCGCACGTGGCGATCTTCCCGAGTCTGGCGATTTTCCTGACCGTGCTGGCGTTTAACCTGCTGGGAGATGGGCTGCGCGACGCGCTGGATCCGAGGATAAAGGGGTAGTGCAGTGAAAATGTGCCGGGTGGCGGCTACGCCTTACCCGGCCTACAACAGAGGGGGAGATTAAACCCGGCTACCCCACAGATCATACTCGTCCGCGTTTTCAACCTTCACGCGAATGATATCGCCCGGCTTAACGTTGGTTTCACCGTTCAGGTACACCGCACCGTCGATTTCAGGGGCGTCCGCCATGCTGCGGCCAATCGCGCCTTCTTCGTCCACTTCGTCGATGATGACCATGATCTCGCGGCCCACTTTCTCCTGCAGACGCTCGGCAGAGATCTGCTGCTGGAGCTGCATGAAGCGGTTCCAGCGCTCTTCTTTCACCTCTTCCGGCACCTGATCCGCCAGCTCGTTGGCGGTCGCACCTTCCACCGGGCTGTACTTGAAGCAGCCGACGCGGTCCAGACGCGCTTCCTTCAGGAAGTCGAGCAGCATCTGGAAATCTTCTTCGGTTTCACCCGGGAAGCCGACGATGAAGGTTGAGCGCAGGGTCAGCTCCGGGCAGATCTCGCGCCACTGCTTGATGCGCGCCAGCTGACGGTCAACGGAGCCTGGGCGCTTCATCAGCTTCAGGATACGCGGGCTGGCGTGCTGCAGCGGGATGTCGAGGTACGGCAGAATTTTGCCTTTCGCCATCAATGGGATCACGTCGTCAACGTGCGGATACGGGTAGACGTAGTGCAGACGCGTCCAGATGCCGAGTTTAGACAGCTGCTCGCACAGGCCCACCATGCTGGTTTTCACCGGCTCGCCGTTGTGGAAGCCGGAGCGGTGCTTCACATCCACGCCGTAGGCAGAGGTGTCCTGGGAGATGACCAGCAGCTCCTTCACGCCCGCGTCGGCCAGACGCTTGGCTTCTGCCAGCACTTCACCAATTGGACGGCTCACCAGATCGCCACGCATGGACGGGATGATGCAGAAGGTGCAGCGGTGGTTGCAGCCTTCGGAAATTTTCAGGTACGCGTAGTGGCGCGGCGTCAGCTTCACGCCCTGTTCCGGCACCAGGCTCAGGAACGGGTTGTGCTTAGGTTTTGGCACGTAGTGATGAACATGTTGCAGCACCTGCTCATAGCTGTGCGGGCCGGTGATCTCCAGCACCTTCGGGTGCACTTCGCGGATCTGGTCTTCTTTCGCGCCCAGACAGCCGGTCACGATCACTTTGCCGTTTTCCGTCAGGGCTTCACCGATGGCTTCCAGGGACTCCTGAACCGCGCTGTCGATAAACCCGCAGGTGTTAACAATCACCATATCGGCGTTGTCGTAGCTTGGCACCACGTCATAGCCCTCGGTGCGCAGTTCGGTCAGGATGCGTTCGGAATCCACGAGGTTTTTCGGGCAGCCCAGGGAGACGAAGCCGATTTTCGGCTGGTGCGTAACATTGCTCATAGGTTAAAAATTCATCAATTATGGAGTTGTCAGGGCGGGATTTTACAGCGTATCGCGGGGGATTTATACACTCTTTGCATGGCGGATGCGTCGGGCGGAGGTTGTAACATTGTAAATAATGTTAATCAGTTAATAAAAATTGATCCCAGGCATTAAACTGTACAAAAAATGTACTTATGCTGACTATGCACCATGGCTGACAGAGGAGGAAAGAGCATGACCGTTGACAGACTAAAACGCGATCTGCTGAACAAGCTGATCAACGCCCGAATCGACCTGGCCGCGTACCTGCAGTTGAGGAAGGCGAAAGGGTATATGTCAGTCAGCGAAAGCGAACATCTGCGTGATAACCTGTTTGA
Source organism: Enterobacter sp. 01-M-03-SI-ECC (assembly GCF_047530215.1). Lineage (NCBI taxonomy): Bacteria > Pseudomonadati > Pseudomonadota > Gammaproteobacteria > Enterobacterales > Enterobacteriaceae > Enterobacter > Enterobacter sp. 01-M-03-SI-ECC. Next base: position 13,479 of record NZ_JBLKDA010000032.1, on the reverse strand, counting down.
ACTGTGTAATTTCATGCGTGAAAAAGCACCGACCATGAAGGCGGACTACGGCGAAAGTGAAGAAGTCGCGCTGCGCCGCGCCGCCGAGGTGCTCTCCATTGCTGGGGTATGTTTGATGAATGGACGCCACGACTGTCCGAACTTTATCGCCGTAAACGCGGAGAAGCTTGAAAACTGCCTGACCACGCTCTCTCTATGCATCATGTGCCTGAACGAGCACAAACAGCTTGAACAGCACTGATTCCGGGGGAGGCAACTCCCCCTTCTGATTAAGCTTTTGTAAAAGTGATAACGCCCCCGGTCGCAGTGGCTACCCTTTATGCCATATGCCGAAAAAGGAGCGCGTTATGCACCGATCCTCGCTGATTTTCCTGCCTGCGTTGTTGTTTCCCGTGTCGCTGCTTGCTGCGCCAGAAGCGGTCAAGGTCGAGGTGCTGCAAAACCGGCTCGATCATCCCTGGTCCCTGGCTTTCCTGCCGGACAATCAAGGGCTGCTGGTGACCCTGAAGGGCGGTCAGCTCAAACGCTGGCAGGCCGGAAAAGGACTCTCCGATCCGATTGTCGGCGTACCTAAGGTGTGGGCAAACGGTCAGGGCGGATTGCTGGACGTGGTATTGGCGCCGGATTTTAAAACGTCGCGCCGCGTCTGGCTGAGCTACGCCGAGGCCGGTGATGACGGCAAAGCCGGAACGGCGGTGGGCTATGGCCGTCTGAGCAACGACTATTCCCGCATCGAAGGATTCCAGGTGGCGTTCCGCCAGATGCCGAAACTCTCCACCGGGAACCATTTTGGCGGGCGGCTGGTGTTCGACGGCAAAGGCTCACTCTTCATCGGGCTCGGCGAGAATAACCAGCGCCCGACGGCGCAGGATCTGGACAAGCTGCAGGGCAAAGTGGTACGTCTCACCGAAGACGGAAAAGTGCCGCCGGATAACCCCTTTGTGAATACCCCCGGCGCGCGGCCCGAAATCTGGTCTTACGGCATCCGCAACCCGCAGGGGATGGCGATGAATCCCTGGAGCGACACGCTGTGGCTGAACGAGCACGGTCCGCGAGGCGGGGACGAGATCAACATTCCGGAAAAGGGAAAGAACTACGGCTGGCCGCTGGCGACGCACGGCATCAACTACAGCGGGTTAAAAATCCCGGAAGCCAAAGGCGAGCACGTTGAGGGAACCGAGAAGCCGCTGTTCGTCTGGAAAGTCTCACCTGCCGTAAGCGGCATGGCGTTTTACAACAGCGACGTTTTCCCGCAGTGGAAAAACAAGCTGTTCATCGGCGCGCTGAAGGAGAAGGACGTTATCGTCCTGAGCGTGGACGGCAACAAGGTGACGGAGGACGGGCGCATTCTGGGCGACCGGGACCAGCGTATTCGCGACGTGCGGGTGGGGCCGGATGGCTATTTATATGTTCTGACCGACGAGACGGACGGGCAGCTGTTAAAAGTCAGCCCGTCCGGTGCGTAATCAGGTAACCGGGATCATCACCACGTTGCGGTACGCCGGGCGATCGCTCAGCTGGTTTAGCCAGCGCTCAAGGTGAGGGCGCGGCGTCCACGTCAGGCCCATGTTGGTCAGGTTCCAGACGAACGGCGCCACGGCGATATCGCCCGTGCCGAAGGCCTCGCCGGAGAACCAGGCGTGCTTCGCCAGCTCGTCATCCATCATTGCAAACAGACTTTCGCAGGCATCCTGCGCGGCGTGAATCGCGGGATAATCGCGTTCGGCTTCCGGCGTGCGGATAAGCCCCATCAGGATCACGCGGTGGGTCGGAGATAGCGTCTGGTTTGCCCAGTCCATCCATTTATCACCCTGTGCGCGGCGGGCCGGATTTTCAACCCACAGGCGGCCCTGGCCGTACTGGGCGGCAAGATAACGCACAATGGTATTGGATTCCCAAAGCGTCGCGTCTGTTTCATCATCGCGCAGCAGCGGCACCAGGCCGTTCGGGTTCATTGCCAGGTAGTCGGCCTCCTTATTTACGCCAAACGACAGCCCGGCCATGATTTGATTGAACGGTAAATCCAGCTCTTCCAGCGTCCAGAGCACTTTCTTAACGTTGGTCGAATTATTCCTGCCCCACAGCGTAATCATATTTACTCCCGATGAGATGTGAATCCGAGTCAGCTTTTCGCCATGGTGAGATAAACCTAACAATTACGCAACAGAAGACAAAAAAATCGTCTGAATCAAAGCGTATCTGAATGTTATTGCATAAACTTTAATAACTTTACCCTCGCTGGGTTTCTTTAACCGTTTTAGTGCGCTATTACTCATCGCTTCTTGCGACACGGTGATGTGACGTAATTTTTGAATGGACACTCGGGTGGCATTTATGACGCGTAAAATGACTTCTCTGCGCAGCCTGGCGGCAGGCTCTGCGCTCCTTTTCCTGTTTGCACCAACGCTCTACGCAGCTGAGCAGGCTGCGCCCGAAGCGCCGCCTGTGGATGCGCGCGCCTGGATCCTGATGGACTACGCCAGCGGTAAGGTGCTGGCGGAAGGCAATGCGGATGAGAAACTCGATCCGGCCAGCCTCACCAAAATCATGACCAGCTATGTGGTGGGCCAGGCGCTAAAAGCGGGCAAGATCAAGCTGGACGATATGGTCACCATCGGGAAGGATGCCTGGGCGACCGGCAACCCGGCGCTGCGGGGCTCTTCCGTGATGTTCCTGAAGCCGGGCGATCAGGTTTCTGTTTCCGATCTGAATAAAGGGGTGATTATTCAGTCGGGGAATGATGCGTGCATCGCGCTGGCCGATTACGTTGCCGGCAGCCAGGATTCTTTCATCGGTTTGATGAATGGCTATGCGCAGAAGCTGGGCTTAACCAACACCACGTTTAAAACGGTTCACGGTCTGGATGCGCCGGGGCAGTTCAGTACCGCGCGCGACATGGCGCTGCTGGGGAAAGCGCTGATCCACGACGTGCCGGATGAATACGCCATCCATAAAGAGAAAGAATTTACCTTCAATAAAATCCGCCAGCCGAACCGCAACCGCCTGCTGTGGAGCAGCAACGTTAACGTGGACGGCATGAAGACCGGCACCACGGCGGGCGCGGGTTATAACCTGGTAGCCTCCGCAACGCAGGGCGACATGCGCCTGATTTCGGTGGTGCTGGGCACCAAAACCGACCGCATTCGCTTTAACGAATCAGAAAAGCTGCTGACCTGGGGCTTCCGCTTCTATGAGACCGTGACGCCGATTAAGCCGGATGCAACGTTCGTCAGCCAGCGCGTGTGGTTTGGAGACAAGAGCGAAGTCAACCTGGGCGCGGGGGAGGCGGGTTCGGTAACCATTCCGCGCGGCCAGCTGAAAAACCTGAAGGCCAGCTACACCCTGACAGACCCGCAGCTCACCGCCCCGCTGAAAAAAGGCCAGGTGGTCGGGACGATTGATTTCCAGCTTAACGGGAAGTCGATTGAACAGCGTCCGCTGATTGTGATGGAAGCGGTGGAAGAGGGTGGCTTCTTCAGCCGGATGTGGGATTTCGTGATGATGAAATTCCACGGGTGGTTTGGCAGCTGGTTTAGCTAAGTCTTTGCCGGGTGGCGCTGCGCTTACCCGGCCTACGTTCGAGCCCCTGTAGGCCGGGTAAGGCGAAGCCGCACCCGGCATAACCTCAATACATCAACTTCACCTGCTGCGCCTTCGCGTGGGCCACAATCTCGTCATCCGGGCGGCAATCGCTGACGATGGCGTCAAACTGCGCCAGTTCGCCCATTCGTGCCGAACGCACCTTGCCAAACTTGCTGTGGTCGACCACCAGCACATGGTATTGCGCCGCGCTTAACGCCCAGTGCTTTACCGGCAGCTCTTCCAGGTTAAAGCAGGTCGCCCCCTGATGCACATTCACGCCCGCGGCGGAATAAAACGCGATATCCGGGCAGAGATTGCTGAGGGTGTCCTGCAGGTTGAGCGGCTTAAAGATCGCGTTGCTGGCGTGAAACTCGCCGCCGCAAAGGATCACCCGGCATTCGGGTTTTTCCTGCAGCGCCAGAAAGGTGTTCAGGGAGTAGCACACGGCGGTAAACGGAATGCTGCTGTCGATGGCTTCGATAATCCACGGCGTGGTGGTCCCGCAGTCAAAAAACAGCGTCTGGTGCGGCTGCACCAGCGAGGCCGCAAGCCGTGCGGCTTTGCGTTTCTCTTCCACCAGGCGCGTCTTCTGGTCGCTGATCAGATAATGGCTGGCGCTGCGCGGCTCAAGAACGATGTATCCGCCCAGCAGCACGACGGGCGCGCTTTCGCTGTTCAGATCCCGACGAATGGTCATCTCCGAGACGCCGAGGAGGTTGGCAGCTTCCTTAAGATGCAGCTTATCGCTGCGCTTCAGCGCCTGCAGCAGCTGAGCAATGCGGTCATCGCGACGTGTTTCCATAGTTCCTCGGCATAAAAAAGTGAACCCCCGCAGGGCGGGGGTTCAAGTGTAACCTGTCAGGTCAGGGTTAGTCACGTATCCAGCCTTTGCGGATCGGGATAGCGAAAAGGGCGCGATAGAGTGAAGACAGCGTGCGATAAAGCGCTTCACCAAAGAGGCTCCACAGGATAGCCGCGCTTACGCAGCCAATCAGCCCCACCAGGAAACCGCCCACCATATCCAGCGGCCAGTGAACGCCAAGGTAAATGCGGGACCAGGCGATGGCCAGAGCCGCCACCATCAGGACCGCGCCCGACCACAGGCGGTGCCAGAACAGGAAGGCCAGCGCGAAGGTGAAGATCACCGTACCGTGGTCGCTCGGGAAGGAGTCATCCGGCGCGTGGTGCAGGAAGGTATAGCCGACGTGAGCAACAAAAGGACGGGGATGCGGGAACACATGCCCCAGTGCAAAGCTCACCAGTACGCTCACGCCCAGCGCCATCGCCACTTTGATCACCAGCTGGCGGTGTGCCATCACCTGGCTGCGGGGACCCCACAGCCAGAGGATGGCGGCCAGCGCAGGAACGATACCGATCAGATCTTTTGCCAGAAAGGTAGCGAAATCAATCATCGCCTCTGGCGAGGCCGGGGTAGCGTTGATCAGATAAAACAGCTGATAATTCAGATTCTCTAACATAGCGTTATCACTCTTTAGCAAACCGGGTGGAAATAAGCCCGTAGACCACCACCTGGGAAAACCAAACCCACCACCCGGCCCACAGGTTGTGAGAGAAAAAATGTGCCCCGCGCATGATCTGGCCGTAGCCCATCACCAGACCTAGCACCACGCCCAGCGCGACGAAGCTCCAGGCAAGACGCGGACGCTCGCGCCAGAAGGCAAAAAACAGCCCCATCACCATAAACCCGCTGGAGGCATGACCGCCGGGGAAACAGCGCCCCGGACCGCTGTCAGCAGGGACGGCGCTGAACAGGGGATAAGACACTGCCTTACCGCCATATTCCACCAGATCCCACGGGCAGCTGTGATGGCTCACGCTTTTCAGCACGCCCACCACCAGCGCGCCAACGCCCATCAGCAGCGCCGCCGTCACCAGCCTTGCGTTACGCCTGTAAGCGCCGTAAAGCAGCGCCACGGCACCTAAGGCGATGGCGATATACTTCGCCAGGCGGTGATTCAGCAGATCCAGCAGGTGGTCTTTCTGCAGCGGGAAGCTTTGCGTTGCCGCGTCATACCAAAAGCCGGTAATCCATCTGTCGAGTGCTTCATTGCGCGATAACCACGTGAAAAGCACGGCAAGGGCCACCAGTACGAAAAGCTGATAACCATAAAAGCGGCCCGGCAAGCGGTAAAGTCGTTTTGTCTTATTTGTCTGTAAGTTAGACAATTCTGAACGGCTGGAAGTGAGTGCCATAATTAGGGGTCGTTGACGAGTAATGGGGGTATCATAAAACTGTCAACTTAAGGAAACCTTAAACGAAGACGATATGTGCTTTATTTCTGTTTATCCTCGATAAATCACTATCTCGGGCTGCGGCATTTCATTACACTCGTCGCGATTTTGTCATTATAAAGAGATTGCATGTTAAACCGTTCTTCTTCAGGTTCACGTCTGGGTCGTCAGGCGTTGCTTTTCCCTCTGTGTCTGGTGCTCTACGAATTTTCTACCTATATCGGCAACGATATGATCCAGCCCGGTATGCTGACCGTTGTGGCGCAGTACAACGCGGGCATTGAGTGGGTACCGACCTCCATGACCGCCTATCTGGCCGGCGGCATGTTTTTGCAGTGGCTGTTAGGCCCGCTGTCGGATCGCATTGGCCGTCGCCCGGTGATGCTGACGGGCGTGGTGTGGTTTATCGTCACCTGTCTCGCCACGCTGCTGGCGCAAAATATTGAGCAATTTACCCTTCTGCGCTTCCTGCAGGGGGTAAGCCTGTGCTTTATCGGTGCCGTAGGGTATGCCGCCATTCAGGAGTCGTTTGAAGAGGCGGTGTGTATCAAAATTACCGCGCTGATGGCCAACGTGGCGCTGATCGCTCCGCTGCTGGGGCCGCTGGTGGGGGCCGCGTGGGTGCACGTAGCCCCGTGGGAAGGGATGTTTGTCCTCTTTGCGGTACTCGCTGCCATAGCCTTCTTTGGTCTGCACCGCGCGATGCCGGAAACCGCCACCCGCATCGGCGAGAAGCTCTCGCTCAAAGAGCTGGGCCGGGATTACAAAGCAGTGCTGAAGAATGGTCGCTTTGTGGCGGGCGCGCTGGCGACCGGGTTCGTTAGCCTGCCGCTGCTGGCCTGGATTGCGCAGTCACCGGTCATTATCATCAGCGGCGAAAAGCTCAGCAGCTATGAGTACGGTCTGCTGCAGGTGCCGATCTTCGGCGCGCTGATTATCGGGAACCTGGTGCTGGCCCGTCTGACGTCACGACGCACCGTGCGTTCACTGATTATCATGGGCGGCTGGCCGATTGCGGCAGGGCTGATTCTGGCGGCGGTGGCGACCGTCGCCTCATCCCACGCCTACCTGTGGATGACGGCGGGGCTGAGCATTTACGCCTTTGGGATTGGCGTGGCCAACGCCGGGCTGGTGCGCCTGACGCTGTTTGCCAGCGAGATGAGTAAAGGCACGGTATCCGCGGCGATGGGCATGCTGCAGATGCTGATTTTTACCGTCGGTATTGAGGTGAGCAAGCATGCCTACGCGATGGGCGGCAACGGGCTGTTCAGCCTGTTTAACCTCGCCAACGGCGTGCTGTGGGTTGGCCTGATGGTGGTGTTCCTGAAGGACAAACGCGTCGGCAACGCCCTGCAACCGTGATCTTTATTCCCTCTCCCTGTGGGGTGAGGGAGCCCCACAAAATAATGCCAGCACAGTCGGCCCCCTCTCCATTGAGGGAGAGGATTGGGGTGAGGGGGGGAACATACGGCTGTGGTGGTCTTTCCGTTCACTTCATGTTCCTTGCTACTCTGTGACGACATGACCGGTGAACGTGCCAGGGTGGCTCAATCGCCACCACCCTGGCGACCCGGGCTCCCGGCGGTAAATCGCCGCTTCGCGGTGCCCTCAGCTTATTCCTTCAGGCTTTCGGGTCGGGCATGAGCCTGCATCCCTGCAGGCCATGCCCTCTCGGCGCATCCCTGCGCCTCGCCCCGGCCTTACGGAAACGCTTCGGCGATTTACAGCCGGACCGGGGCATCGCTGTAAGGCATTTATAACCCTGATGGCACATACATTGCTTCAGGTTTAAAAAATTACTGGGGATCCCTCAGCCCTGTGGGAGAGGGTTAGGGCATCAGACCGCACGATATCAATTAAACGGCTCCTCCCCGTTCAATACCTTCTCAATCACATCCAGCACGCCTTCGTCGTTATTATGCGGCGCTTCAAAACGCGCCACCGCCTTGATGTGCGGTCTGGCATTCGCCATTGCAAAGCTGAACCCGGACTGACGCAGCATCTCCACGTCGTTTCCGCTGTCCCCAAAGGCCACCACTTCGCTGTTGTCTATGCCCCAGCGCTGTTGCAGGAGCCGCAGGCCGTTGGCTTTATGCACGCCGGGGATGATGAGGTCGATGCTGCCGTGACCGGTGGTGACGGGCACCATAATGTCGCTCAGCTTTTCATGCAGCAGCGCCTGAATGCGCGGGATCTCATCGTCAGAAACGTTAAGCCCGAACTTGAAGAAAATATCGTTCAGGTTGTCGAAATCACTCACCATTTCGAGACGGTGATAGTACTTCGCCGCGATCGCCTTGAAGCCCTCGTCATAATCTTTCAGCGTGTAGGCGCTGCTTTTCCCGCAGGCGATGATCTCAATGCCCGGCACGTCGCTTAAGACGTTGGCGACGGTCTCGAAATGGGCTTTCGACAGTTCACCGTTAAAGACGTCTTGACCTTCGCTCACCACCCAGCCGCCGTTTTCGGCGACGAATGAAATTTCATTCGCTATTTCCGGGAAAAAGGAGATCAGCTGGTAGTACTGGTTGCCGCTGGCGACCACGAAGCGAATGCCCTGCGCCTTCATGCGGGCGTACTGCGCCAGAAAGCGCGGGCGATTGTAGGTCTTGGCATCGCTCAGGAATGTGCCATCCATGTCGACGGCGATCAGTTTAACGCTCATATCCCTTCTCCAGTGTCGTTTGATTCGTTTCCGGTTTCGCCACCGCGCGCGCCACCAGCGCCGCGATAATGACTAACCCTAATACCACCAGCATGGCGCTGCGCAGCCCGTAGTGCTCGCCGAGGAAGCCGAGCAGCGGCGGCCCCACCAGGAAGGCGAGATAGCCCGTTGTCGCGACCACGCTGACGCGCGTCGGGGCATCCGGGCCGGTATCGCTGGCGGCTGAAATGGTCAGCGGGAAGCCGAGCGACGCGCCCAGCCCCCAGAGGATCACCGAGACCCCGGCAATCCAGTCCACATCCACAAAGATAATCATCGCGATACCCAGCCCGCCCAGCAGGGCGCTGGCGCGCACCACCGCCACGCGGCTGTAGCGGTCGATAAACCAGCCGCCGGTGAAGCGCCCAACGGTCATCCCCAGCGTAAATCCGGCGTAGATCAGCGAGCCGGAGGTGGGGCTAAAGCCATGACCGTCCACCATCAGCAGCGGCAGCCAGTCGTTGGCGGAACCTTCCGCGAACGCCATCGCCAGCACCACCACGCCAATCAGCATCAGCTGAAAATCGCGGTAGAAGGGCAGCCCTTTTTCGGCCGAGTGCTGTTCGTCAGCAGAGTTTTTTCCGGTGCCGTCCGGAATAGCCCGGATGCCGGTCAGAATCGGAACGATGCACACCAGCGCCGCCAGCAGGATATGCAGATTCGCGCTCACGCCCGTAGCCGTCAGCGCCATCCCCACGCCCGCACCGGCCAGCGTGCCGAGGCTGTAAAAGCCGTGCATCATCGGCAGCACGGTTTTGTTTATCTCGCGCTCGACCGCTGCCCCTTCAACGTTGATCGCCACTTCCGCCGAGCCGAAGCTGCCGCCAAATACCGTCAGCCCCATGGCAAACAGCACCGGCGACGCACACCACAGGGCGGCGCTCAGCACGATCATCCCCACGACCGCGAAGCACATCGTGGTGCGGATCACCGCCCGCGTGCCGAAGCGCTTTACCAGCCACGCGGAGCAGAGTATGCCGCTCATCGAGCCTATCGACAGGCCGAACAGCACGATGCCCATCTCAGCGGTCGAGACCGACAAAATGTCGCGAATGGCGGGGGTGCGCGTGGCCCAGGAGGCCATCAGCAGACCGGGAATAAAGAAGAACATAAACAGCGCCCACATGCGGAGCTGCAGGGCTTTACGGGGAGAGGTCAGCGTCATTGGGGTAGCACCAGAAGTACAACAATAGCGACAACACTAGCAAGTTTGTGTACATTTGTACACAAACCACGTGAGGAATTTATGAGCAGACCACCGAACGATCCGCATCGCCGGGAAAAAATACTCCAGGCAACGCTCGATACCATCGCCGAGCACGGGATTCACGCCGTCACGCACCGTAAAATCGCCACCTGCGCGGGCGTGCCGCTGGGGTCGATGACCTACTATTTCGACGGCATGGAGCCGCTGCTGGAGGAGGCCTTCACGTGGTTTACCCGCCAGATGTCGCAGCAGTACCGGGATTTCTTTGCAGGCGTCACCGGGCCGGAAATGGCGTGCGAATCCATCACCACGCTGATCCACAGCTCGCAGGTGACCACGCCGCACAATATGGCGCTGATGTACCAGCTTTACGCCTTTATGCACCGCAGCGCGGCGCTCAAGACGGTGATGCAGGACTGGATGAAGATGAGCCAGACTACGCTTGAGCAGTGGTTCGACCCGGTCACCACCCGCGCGCTGGACGCGTTTATCGAAGGGATGACGCTGCACTATGTGACCGACCGGACGCCGCTAACACGGGAAGAAATCCGGGCGATGGTGGGCAGGATTGCGGGCGAGGGGAACCCTTAGGTATCCCGCGCCCTGTCAGTTTTACCTGTGTTGAATTTTTTTCCCGCTGGCGTCCACGACCGCTTCGCCATCCTCTTTCGTAAATGCCCCTTTCTGCGCGTCAGGCAGGATGTCGAGGACAACTTCAGACGGGCGGCACAGGCGGGTGCCCAGCGGCGTGACCACGATCGGACGATTAATCAGGATCGGGTATTGAAGCATAAACTCGATTAGCTGGTCGTCGGTGAAGCTATCTTCGGCAAGGCCGAGCTGCTCATAGGGCTCCACGTTTTTACGCAGCAGATCCCGCACCGAAATGCCCGTATCGGCAATCAGGGCGGTCAGCGTATCGCGCGACGGCGGGGTTTCCAGATAGAGGATAATCTCTGGCTCCGTGCCGCTGTTGCGGATCATCTCCAGCGTGTTGCGCGAGGTGCCGCAGGCGGGGTTGTGATAAATGGTGATGTGGCTCATATCGGTTGCTCATTACAGTGTGAAGGAGAGACATAGCGCCAGCGCGGCGAGCGTCACAAACAGGACCGGCAGCGTCATGATGATGCCCGTCCGGAAATAGTAGCCCCAGGTAATCGTCATGTTTTTCTGCGCCAGCACGTGGAGCCAGAGCAGGGTGGCGAGGCTGCCGATAGGCGTGATTTTCGGCCCCAGATCGCAGCCAATCACGTTGGCGTAAATCATCGCGTCCTTGATCAAGCCGGTTGCCGTACTGCCGTCAATGGAGAGCGCGCCAATCAGCACCGTGGGCATGTTGTTCATTATGGATGACAGGAACGCGGTGATGAACCCGGTGCCCAGCGTGGTGGCCCACAGCCCGTGCCCGGCCAGGCTATCCAGTACGCCTGAGAGATATTCCGTCAGCCCGGCGTTGCGCAGGCCATACACCACCAGATACATCCCCAGCGAGAAGATAACGATCTGCCACGGTGCGCCGCGCAGCACCTTTCCGGTGTTTATCGCATGTCCGCGTTTTGCGACGGCAAACAAAATCAGCGCGCCGACGGCCGCAATGGCGCTGACCGGAATGCCCAGAGGTTCAAGCACGAAGAAGCCGACGAGAAGAAGGAGCAGGACGAGCCAGCCCGTTCTGAACGTCGGAAGATCGTTTATCGCGCGCGCGGGCTCGCGCAGTTTCGACAGGTCATATTCCGACGGGATTTCCTTGCGGAAGAACAGATGCAGCATCACCAGCGTCGCGGCAATTGCGGCGATATCTACCGGGATCATCACCGAGGCGTATTCGCTGAACCCCAGCTTAAAGAAGTCTGCCGAGACGATGTTGACCAGGTTGGACACAATCAGCGGCAGGCTGGCGGTATCGGCGATAAATCCTGCCGCCATCACAAACGCCAGCGTCGCCTGCTTGCTGAACCCCAGCGCCAGCAGCATGGCGATAACGATTGGCGTCAGGATCAGCGCCGCGCCGTCATTGGCAAACAGCGCCGCCACGGCTGCGCCCAGCAGCACGATATACGTAAACAGCAATCGCCCGCGACCGTTCCCCCAGCGGGCAACGTGCAGCGCCGCCCACTCGAAAAAGCCGGACTCATCCAGCAGCAGGCTGATGATGATGACGGCGATAAACGTCGCCGTGGCGTTCCAGACGATATTCCACACCACCGGAATATCGCTAATGTGGATCACCCCGCAGGCGAGCGCCAGCACGGCACCGATGCTGGCGCTCCAGCCGATACTCAGCCCTTTTGGCTGCCAGATGACCAGCACCAGCGTAAACAGAAAAATAGCCCCTGCCAGAAACATCGCTTACCCCATTATATCTGTTTTTGTGAATGTGTTGTTATCAGCACGAGCCTGAAAGTCGGTTTTTAAGCTTCATGCGCGTCTCTTCCCGCAGGCAGTTCCAGCTGCTGTCGATAACGGTTGCCGCCCACGCAGGCATGTTGGGAGAGAGACGGTAATGGACCCACTTACCCTCGCGACGGTCGATCACCAGCCCGGCCTCGCGCAGCAGGGCCATGTGGCGTGAGACCTTCGGCTGAGATTCGGCGGTCGCGGAGCAGAGATCGCAGACGCACAGTTCCCCCGCTTCGCGGAGCAGCATGACGATGGCGAGCCGCGTTTCGTCGGAGAGGGTTTTGAAGAGGTGGAGTGGGTGGAGCATGATCAAATCTGCGGGTAGTTAATACACATTTGATAAATCATATGTGTTTGATGTGGGGGATGGAAGAGGGGAGAGACTTGGCTGCTGTTAAACTGTAAAAAATCGTCTGGAATCGCTAATTAGCTTTGGTTATTCTTTGTGCGGGACAGGGTTACTAAGGGCGAGATATGGATGCTAAACAGATTGCATTAGGGATTCTCGATGGGATCTCCTCCATACCAAATACAGCTTACATGGGGGTTGTAAGGAGCTGGGAGGGGAGCGGATTTGCCGGTGATAGCGCCAAACAAAGAAACCAGGCCGAGACAGAGCGCTTTTTCTATATGCTCAAAAGTCTGGGTAATGCTGAGTCACCTTTACGCAGACTGATTACTATTGTTTTCACTTCCTTCTATAAGAAACTCAATGATGAAGGTAAAGATGAATCGCCACGGATAATCTAGACACTTCCGAGCCGTTGATAATACTGGTTTTCATATTCTGTCGGTGACATCTGTTCGCTAGAACCATGCCGACGCTTACTGTTATAAAACATTTCGATGTAATCAAAAATATCACTGCGGGCTTCTTCCCGCGTTCCGTAGATCTTTTTCTTTATCCGTTCACGTTTCAACAACTGGAAAAAACTTTCTGCAACCGCATTATCATGGCAGTTACCGCGACGGCTCATGCTACCCTCCAGGCCGTGTGATTTCAGGAACGACTGCCACTCATGGCTTGTGTACTGACTGCCCTGATCCGAATGAACCAGCACCTGTTTTTCGGGATTACGCCGCCATACAGCCATCAGCAGTGCGTTCAGGACAATGTCCTTTGTCATCCGGGATTGCATGGACCAGCCGATAATTTTGCGTGAGAACAGATCAACAACAACGGCAAGATACAGCCAGCCTTCGTGGGTCCTGAGTAGAGTAAGAGGCAGGGCGTAGTCGGACTATTTCCCTGCCTCTCCTCCCCGAACCGGACGTGCACCTTTCAGCGCATCCGGCTCTCCATTTAAATGCTGGCGAACGCCATTGCCACTTC
>NZ_JBLKDA010000031.1:0-43805 GCF_047530215.1 Enterobacter sp. 01-M-03-SI-ECC | reverse complement strand
GGGATAAATCAGCCGCTGCGCTTTCAGGGGCAGTATCATGATGCGGAAAGCGGGTTATACTACAACAGGCACCGGTATTACGACCCGGGGGTGGGGCGGTATATCACGCCGGATCCGGTGGGGCTGGATGGTGGGCTGAATCAGTATGCGTATGTGCCGAACCCGTTAACATGGGTGGATCCACTGGGGCTGAAATGTCGAGAAATAGAACAGCCTGAATGGAAAAATCATGGATATAAACACTTCCCACCAAAAAGTAAGTCTTGGAAAGATATAGTAAAATCTACCAATACTGGCCCTGCAAAATATACTCATGATGTGGATATTAAAACATTAGAATATGATGTCTTTAATACAGGTATGGTAGTTACAAATGGCAAACCCTGGAAAGTAAAGGATATAGGACAAGTCATTGGTGCCAGTGAGGGTAAAGAATCTCAGTGGATGAGGGTTGAGCTTAGTGCCAACACAATCCACGGTCATCCCATATCCAGAGATGAACTCCGGAGGTTAACAACACAATGAACATTGATTTTTTAGTAAAAAAAGGATATATCGTGTTCAACGAATTTTCCCTAAAAAAAGATATTCCTCTTAGCAAGCAACTGGATGAGCTTAAAGAAGATATGCTTCAGGTTGAATTTCCTGATGGCTATGTTCTTGATGTCGGGTGGCGACCATCTTTTGATGTAAATGGCAAGTTTTATATTTATTTAATAAAAGACTCCAATTGGGAAGAGCCGATTTATAGCGGGAGTGCAGAAGACATCAAATTATTAGAGCGGGAAGTTAAACATGCTATAAATAAATTCTGATAAAAAGCCGGGAAAAATCAACTCTTCCCGGTTCTTTCTTGTTTAACCACCGCTCAGCACACTAAACACGCCGGCCTTACCATCTGCTTAGCCTGATAAGGCTGCTCGCTCAGCTCCTGCACCTCGTTATTATCCGCGACGATGGTCAGGCCCTCCTCTGTAATCCTCACCGTCCAGCTGCGGCCCGGCGTCAAATCCCGCGTTCGGCAGCGAGTTGCCAATAAGGTACATGCTGGCCATGCTTAAGTATTCAGTCGTAATTTTATAAAAGCAACTTCTGAAAGAATATTTATTCACATTCAAGATATAATTTTATTTATATCCTCACAGTAAATTAAAACGACCTGTTATAGTTTGTCTTATATATATCAGGCACAATTCTGAATTTTCGTGGACCTCTTTTCCTGATCGCGCCTGTCTAATAATATCAACATATGCAGGGATCATTTCCACAGCGTGCGGTAGCTTTCACTGGTTATCAGTTCGTTCTTATTTCACATTAGCTTCATTCCACGATTACGTTCTTATTACTAGCGGGCTGACGGCAAAAAATTCAGTATCGGGCGGCTGATTAGCACTGGCGTTGGTGGATGACCACTATCAGTACGACCAGTACGACGCCCTGGGGCGCCGTGTTATGAAGGAGGATGTACTTAAACGCACCGCCCACTGCTCATGCTCTGCGGGCGGGAGACGGCCCCCGGGGTGTACCATTACGTCTGCGACCACCTCGGCACGCCGCTTGAGCTGCGCGACGTCCGGGGCCGCGTCGTGTGGTCAGCCATGCTGCGCAGCTATGGTCAGGTGCTTCATGCTGATACGGCGGGGATAAATCAGCCGCTGCGCTTTCAGGGGCAGTATCATGACGCGGAAAGCGGGTTATACTACAACAGGCACCGGTATTACGACCCGGGTGTCGGGCGGTATCTGAGTCCGGACCCGGTGGGGCTGAGAGGTGGGTTGAACCTCTACGCTTATGTTAAGAGCCCACTTACATGGATAGATCCATTAGGATTAACTCCATGTGCTGTTAGTAATCAAAAAGCGAATCGTTTATTAGATAGCGGTGAAACCAAAGTTACCGTTTGATCTAGAAGTGACGCTGAACAATTTTTTATGGATAGATATTTAGGCCATAACTATAAAAATATGACAGGTGAGTCAGGTCCAAGCACTAAGAATTTAATGGAATATCTTACTGGGAATAAAACAAAGGCAGGCTCATATTATTGGGATAATATAAAAGACCCTTCTATAACAAAACCGCCATATAGAGTGTCAGGTCATGGGCCAGGAAACCCTGATAGTGATTTACCACATTTACAAGTTCATCAACATGATGGCAGTGTCATACATATATTCTTCCCATGGGGGACATAATAATGGACAATCTCAAAAGATTATTAAGTGGAAAGATTTTGCTCAAAGAAATTAGTCCATTAATGCCTGGGTATAGAACATGGGCTGAAATTTCATTGATCGATGAGTTAAAACCATCTTATCCATTTAGGGTAGATGAATATGCTATGAGAGGGCATTCACCTTATTCTAATGTATGTAGTAAAGATGAAGCCAAATTTAAACTGAGAATATCATCGTTTTTAGCCTCTGATATAGATAATGAATACGACCCATCATATGATCATGTTGGAAAATATGAAATTATTGCTTCACTTAATGAGTTGCAAATTAGGTTAAGCATTCTTCATGTAAACTTGGAACAATTTATAAATTCATCGGAAGATGATGAGTATCCATTATAATAAAGCAGAATAAAAAAGCCGGTACAGATCTTAAATCTCCCCGGCTTATTTTTATTTATCCGCCATTGTTCAGCCCACTAAAAAACCGCCGCTTAAATACCCTTAACTACCTGTTTAGCCTGACAAAACTGCTCGCATAGCTCCTGCACCTCGTCACCGTCCGCCATCAGTGCACCTCCCATACATGTGGAATAATAGAATAACAAACGGCGGGATTATGTTTGGAATTAGCACCTCCCCAACATTAAAGCCTGAAAGCTCCCCCTACCCTCTACTTATACTCACCTGTAACAGGTGAGCAATATTATCAGGCAGATTTTGTGCATCATCATTTTAGCCTTATCATTCTTTTTCTGTAATGCCCGCATATTGCTGTTGTTATCGTTACATCGTGATTTCCCCCCAGGAAATCACCATTGTCCAAATGGCAACTCGCCTAATCCCTTTTCACCCCCTATCCTGCTTGCCTGCATCTATGGGGGGTTTATGGCGCGTTTTCTTTTTTGTAGTTTCGCATTAGTTCTGCTTTATCCGTCCGGCATTGATATGTATCTGGTGGGATTACCGCACATTGCCCGCGATCTGGGTGCCAGCGAAGCGCAGCTGCACATCGCGTTTTCCGCCTATCTCGCGGGGATGGCGTCGTCGATGGTGTTTGCCGGGAAGATCGCGGATAAGGCGGGCCGTCAGCCAGTGGCGATAACCGGCGCCATCATTTTTGCCCTGGCGTCCCTTCTCTGCTCGCAGGCGCAAAACAGCACCCTGTTCCTGGCCGGGCGCTTTATTCAGGGCATTGGGGCGGGTGGTTGCTACGTGGTGGCCTTTGCGATCCTGCGCGATACCTTAAGCGCCCAGCGTCGCGCCAAAGTGCTCTCCATGCTGAACGGTATTACCTGCATCATCCCGGTGCTGGCGCCGGTCGTGGGATATCTGATCATGCTGAAATTCCCGTGGCAGAGCCTGTTCTGGACCATGGCGGCGATGGGTGCGCTGGTGTTTATCCTGTCGATCGCCGTGCTGAAAGAGACCCACCCGGGCTCGCAAAATACCGGTCACACCCCAACAATTCACCCGGCAGAGAAGCTGCTTAACCGCTTTTTCCTCAGTCGTCTGGCCGTAACCACGCTAAGCGTGGCGGTGATCCTCACCTATGTAAACGTTTCCCCTGTTTTACTGATGGAAACCATGGGCTTCGATCGCGGTGAGTACTCAACGGTGATGGCGTTAACCGCCATGGTCAGTATGGCCGTCTCGTTCTCCACCCCCTTTGCGCTGAATGTTTTTAGCCAGCGCACGCTGATGCTGACTTCCCAGGTTTTGTTCCTCACGGCAGGCGCAATCCTGGCGACGGCCACCTCACACGCGGTGATGCTGGTGGGTATTACGCTCATTTGTGCCGGGTTCTCGGTTGGCTTTGGCGTGGCGATGAGTCAGGCGCTCGGCCCGTTCTCGCTGCGGGCAGGCGTGGCGAGCTCGGTGCTGGGGATAGCGCAGGTCTGCGGCTCGTCGCTGTGGATCTGGCTGGCGGCGGTCATCGGGCTTAACGCGCTGAATATGCTGATCGGGGTTCTGATTGGCTGTAGCATACTGTGCATTACCTTACTTATGGTCATCCAGCCCGCGGCACATTATGAAGAAGCCCATCAGCAGTCTCGATCTTAACCTGTTGCTGTGCCTGCAGCTTTTGCTGCAGGAGCGTAGCGTCACCAAGGCGGCGAAGCGGATGAACGTGACGCCGTCGGCGGTGAGTAAATCGCTGGCCAAGCTGCGCGACTGGTTCGACGACCCGCTGTTTGTCAAAACGCCGTTAGGATTGCTTCCCACGCCGCTGACGGTGAGTCTTGAGCAGGACCTGGCTGACTGGATGCAAATCGGCAACCAGATCCTCGATAAATTTCATCATGATTCGCCGGGCGGGCTGACGTTCGTGCTGGCCGCCGAAACGCCGCTGATGCTGATCCGCTTCAATACCCTGCTGGAACAGGTGAACCAGCGCTATCCACAGGCGACGGTGAAGATGCGCCACTGGGATTACGACTCGCTGGACGCCATTACGCGTGGCGAGGTGGATCTTGGCTTTACCGGGCGAGAAACGCATCCGCGCTCCCGAGAGCTGCTGAAGCTGCTGCCGTGGTTTATCGACTATGAAATCCTGTTCAGCGACCGCCCCTGCGTCTATCTGCGCGAGGATCATCCGGCGCTTGAGCAAGAGTGGAATCTGGAGACCTTCCTGCGCTATCCGCATATCAGCATCTTCTGGGAACGCAGCGACACCTGGGCGCTGGATGAGGTGCTAAAGGAGATGGGCCGTGAACGTAATATCGCCATGTGCCTCCCGGGCTTTGAACAGGCGATGTTTATGGCGGCGCAGCCCGGGCATCACTATATCGCCACCGCGCCGCACTACTGCCAGCACTACAATGAACTCCACCAGCGCAAGCTGATCGCGCTTCCCATTCCCATTGATGAGGAGCAGGCGGAAAAATTGACCGTGCCGTTCACGCTGATCTGGCATAAACGGAACAGCCATAACCCAAAAATCCTCTGGCTGCGGGAGACCATCAAGGCGCTGTACGGTGCGAGCGGTCCAATTTTTGCCTAAGAAAATGTAAAGTTCGGTCCTAAGGCTTCTCTTACTCCCATTTACTGATTAAAACAGGAGGCAAGTTAAGCGATAATCATGTAACCGTTTAACCGATTACGACCATTATCAAGGAGCGAAAAATGGCTACGCACTTTGCAAGAGGGATACTTACGGAAGGACGTCTCGTATCGGCAAGAATTTCTTCAGCCTGCCACCGTGAAGCACTCGCGCTTGCGGAACACCGCAGGTCGCGGTTTTTAGCGTCCCGGGCGCTTCTCGCAGAGCTGATGTTTATGCTGTACGGCACCAGCGAGCTGCCGGACATCACCACCCAACCCGAAGGCCGCCCGGTCTTCGCCGACCCGGATCTCCCTCGTTTTTCGATTGCCTACGCGGGCAATATCATTGGCGTTGCGCTGACCACCGAAGGGGATTGTGGGCTGGATATGGAACTTCAGCGCGCGACGCGCAGCTTCCACGGGGGCAATGCGCATGAAGAGTATCCGCTCTCCAGCAACGAGAAGCTGTGGGTCCGCAACCAGAACGATCCTGTCGAAGCCAGAGCCCAGCTCATTACCTTGCGCCAGAGCATTCGCAAGCTCTGTGGATGCGCATCAGACGATGCCAGCCTGCTGCAGCTGTTGCCAGGCTCCGGTCGTCTGCGTGCCGCTCAGGCCACGCTGGTAGAAGCGCTCTGCGACGCAGAGGATGTGCTCATTTGGTCCATCGCGGTGACCCCCGCCATCGAACGCATGAAGATCTGGGAATTTGACAGCCAACAGGGATGGCGTAGCCTTCCTGATGTGCCCGAGCGCGCCAACGAGCCCGCTGCACGCCTGATGCGTTTAACCAGTTTACCGGCAGAAAAAGCATTCACCCTTAGCTGATCCATTCAGGGTCATCATGATGAAAAAGGAGTAATCATGTCTGAAACGTTGAAAGTCGTTACGTTACTGGGAAGCCTGCGCAAAGGTTCATTTAACGGGATGGTTGCCCGCACGCTGCCGCAGCTGGCACCTGCAGGAATGGAGATTAGCGCCCTGCCGTCTATTGGCGATATTCCGCTGTATGACGCTGACGTTCAGCAGGAAGAAGGATTCCCGCAGAGCGTTGAGGCGCTGGCAGAGCAGATCCGCCAGGCCGACGGCGTGGTTATCGTCACGCCGGAGTATAACTACTCGGTTCCGGGTGGTCTGAAAAATGCCATCGACTGGCTGTCCCGTTTACCTGAACAGCCGCTGGCGGGCAAACCGGTGCTCATCCAGACCAGTTCTATGGGCGCCATTGGCGGTGCGCGCTGCCAGTATCACCTGCGCCAGATCCTGGTGTTCCTCGATGCGATGGTGATGAACAAGCCGGAGTTTATGGGCGGCGTGATTCAGAACAAGGTCGACCCGCAGACGGGCGAGGTGGTAGATCAGAGCACGCGCGATCATCTCTCAGGCCAGCTGACGGCGTTCGGGGATTATATTAAGCGGGTTAAAGCCTGATAAAAAAGCCCGGTTGCGCTAGCGCTTACCGGGCCTACACTCGTCAGTAGGTCAGGTAAGCGAAGCGCCACCTGACACCACAAACCGCACCTTACTGCGCGTCAATAAACACAATCTTCAGCACAAACAGCAGCGCCACAATGATGACGCACGGGCTGAGGTCGCGGAAGCGGCCGGTACCGATCTTCATGACGCAGTAAGAGATAAAGCCCAGCGCGATACCTTCGGTAATCGAGAAGCTGAACGGCATCATCACGGCGGTAATAAACGCCGGCACCGCTTCGGTTAAATCATCCCACTTCACGCGTGACAGGCTGGAGGTCATCAGCATCCCAACGTAGATCAGCGCGCCAGCCGCCGCATACGGAGGAACCATACCCGCCAGCGGAGAGAGGAAGATCACCAGCAGGAACAGAATACCCACCACCACCGCCGTCAGGCCGGTACGGCCGCCCACGGACACGCCGGAAGAGGATTCAATGTACGCGGTAACAGACGACGTGCCGATGAAAGAGCCCGTGACGGAAGAGATGCTATCCACAAACAGCGCCTGCTTCATGCGCGGGAATTTCCCTTTCTCATCCGCCAGGCCCGCTTTGTCCGTCACGCCAATCAACGTACCGGAGGAGTCAAACAGGTTCACCAGCATGAAGGAGAAAATCACGCCCGCCAGGCCCAGGTTCAGGGAACCCGCCAGGTCAACGTGACCAATCACGGTTGCGACACTCGGCGGCGCGGAGACGATGCCGTTGTAGTGAACGTCGCCCAGCATCCAGCCCAGCAGCGTGGTAACCACGATGGACACCAGCACCGCCGCGTGAATATTGCGGGAGGCCAGGATCGCGATGATAAAGAAGCCCAGCACGCCCAGCAGCACGTTATGCGAGGTCAGATGGCCGATGCTCACCAGCGTGTCCGGGTTAGCGACGATCACGCCGGCGTTTTTCAGCCCCATCATCCCGATGAACAGACCAATACCGCTGGTGATGCCCACGCGCAGGCTCACGGGAATGTTCGCAATCATCCAGTAACGAACGCGGAAAATGGTCAGCAGCAGCAGGCCAATCGCGCCCCAGAAGATGGCGCCCATGCCCACCTGCCACGGCAGGCCCATCGCCTGAACCACCACGAACGCGAAGAACGCATTCAGGCCCATTGCCGGTGCCAGCGCAACCGGCAGGTTAGCGAACACGCCCATCAGGATGCTGCCAAGCGCCGCAATCAGACAGGTGGTTACGAAGACGGCGCTGGTATCCATGCCAGCGACGCCCAGAATTTGAGGGTTCACAAAAACGATATAGACCATCGTCAGGAAGGTGGTGAAACCGGCGATCACTTCGGTGCGTGCCGTAGTGCCGTGCTCGCGCAGTTTAAACACGCGCTCAAGCAGACCCTGACCAGATGTCTGGGTAGTGTGTTGTTGACTCATCATCAATTTCCGAACAAGGAGGGAAAATTCGTCGCTATCCTATACCAAAATGCGACAATAGTGGCGGTTACGTGATACTTTTTTCATTGAATTTGCTTATACGGCAACGATTGCGTGCCGGTGAACTGCCGTACGTAAACGTTAAACTGGTTAAAAGGAAAGGCATGTCCGGAATTGAAGCGGTATTTTTCGACTGCGACGGAACGCTGGTCGACAGTGAGGTCATTTGTTCCCGCGCGTATGTCACCATGTTCCAGGAATTTGGCATTACGCTGGAACTTGAAGAGGTGTTTAAGCGCTTTAAGGGCGTAAAGCTCTACGAGATCATCGACATCATTAACGAAGAACACGGCGTGGATCTGGCGAAAGCGGAGCTGGAGCCGGTCTACCGGGCCGAGGTTGCACGCCTGTTCGATTCGGAGCTGGAGGTGATTCCGGGCGCAAACGCGCTGCTGGAGGCCATGACGGTGCCAGTCTGCGTCGTCTCCAACGGTCCGGTCAGCAAAATGCAGCACTCGCTCGGCAAGCTTAATATGCTGCACTACTTCCCGGAAAAGCTGTTCAGCGGCTACGATATCCAGCGCTGGAAGCCGGACCCGGCGCTGATGTTCCATGCGGCGAAAGCGATGAACGTCAACGTACAGAACTGCATTCTGGTGGATGACTCGTCCGCGGGCGCGCAGTCGGGTATTGATGCCGGGATGGAGGTGTTTTACTTCTGTGCCGATCCGCACAACAAGCCGATCGTTCATCCAAAAGTAACGACCTTTACCGATCTGGCGCAGTTGCCCGAGCTGTGGAAGGCGCGCGGGTGGGATATTACTCGCTGAAAAAACAAAGCCGGATAGCGCTAGCGCTTATCCGGCCTACAGAGTGCGTAGGGCGGGTAAGCGCTAGCGCCACCCGCCGCAATCATCACTCTTTCGGGTCTTTACCCGCCAGCAGCTTGTCCAGCTCGTCGCCGCCCACGTGACGGAAATCCTGACCCTTCACGAAGTAGAAAATGTATTCGCAAATGTTCTGGCAGCGGTCGCCGATACGCTCGATAGAGCGCGCGCAGAACAGGGCCGTCAGCACGCTTGGGATCGTGCGTGAATCTTCCATCATGTAGGTCATCAGCTGACGCACGATGCCTTCATACTCCTGGTCGACCTTCTTGTCTTCACGGTAAATACGTACCGCTTCGTCCAGATCCATACGCGCAAAGGCATCGAGCACGTCGTGCAGCATCTGCACGGTGTGGCGGCCCAGCGACTCCAGGCTCACCAGCAGCGGCTGGTGCTGCTGAGAGAACTTCTCCAGCGCGGTGCGGCAGATTTTATCCGCCACGTCACCAATACGCTCCAGCTCGGCGATGGTTTTGATG
Organism: Enterobacter sp. 01-M-03-SI-ECC; assembly: GCF_047530215.1. NCBI lineage: Bacteria > Pseudomonadati > Pseudomonadota > Gammaproteobacteria > Enterobacterales > Enterobacteriaceae > Enterobacter > Enterobacter sp. 01-M-03-SI-ECC. The sequence goes on along the minus strand of NZ_JBLKDA010000031.1, from coordinate 34,358 downwards.
ATCGCCATCACCAGACGCAGGTCGCTCGCCGTCGGCTGACGTTTCGCGATAATGCGCACGCAGGCTTCGTCGATCGCGACTTCCATCATGTTGACGTTTTTGTCGCCTTCAATGACGCGCTTCGCCAGCTCGCTGTCCTGGTTGTGCATTGCCGTAATCGCATCGGAAAGCTGCTGCTCAACCATGCCGCCCATGGTCATCACCTGCGTGCGAATACTTTCCAGCTCTGCGTTGAACTGGCCTGAAATGTGTTTATTAAGATTGAGATTGTCCATCGCGCGCTCCTGAATCAACCGTAACGACCGGTGATATAGTCTTCTGTTTGCTTTTTAGCGGGCTTGGTGAACAGATCGTCCGTGTTACTGAACTCAATCAACTCGCCCAGGTACATAAACGCCGTATGATCGGAGCAACGCGCAGCCTGCTGCATGTTGTGGGTCACGATAACCACGGTGTAATCCTGCTTCAGCTCGGTGATCAGCTCTTCAATACGGCCGGTTGAGATCGGGTCCAGCGCTGAACACGGCTCATCCAGCAGCAACACTTCCGGGCGAATCGCAATACCGCGCGCAATGCACAGACGCTGCTGCTGACCACCGGAGAGAGAGTAACCGCTCTGGTGAAGTTTATCTTTGGTTTCGTTCCATAATGCGGCCTTGGTCAATGCCCACTGCACGCGCTCGTCCATATCGGCACGGGAGAGCTTTTCAAACAGGCGAACGCCAAAGGCGATGTTGTCATAAATGGACATCGGGAACGGCGTGGGTTTCTGGAACACCATCCCCACTTTGGCGCGCAGCAGGGCGATATCCTGCGCCTGGGTCAGAATGTTTTCACCGTCGAGGATAATTTCACCTTCAGCGCGCTGCTCCGGATAGAGCGAATACATTTTGTTAAAGGTACGCAGCAGCGTGGATTTCCCACAGCCGGACGGACCGATAAATGCCGTGACCTGGTTCTTCGCGATATCCAGGTTGATGTTCTTCAGGGCATGGAATTTGCCGTAGTAGAAGTTCAAATCACGAACCTGAATCTTACCCGGGGCAGTATCAACCATACTCATTGACTCATTTCCTCATTCGGCGCCGCGAGCTGCCGCGCCGTAAAAAATTAACCGTGTTTCTTCTTCGCGAAAATGACGCGCGCCAGAATGTTCAGCAACAGTACGCAAAGGGTAATGATCAGCACGCCGGCCCAGGCCAGCTGCTGCCATTCCGCGAAGGGGCTCATCGCAAATTTAAAGATCGTCACCGGCAGGTTGGCGATCGGCTGCATCATGTCCGTGCTCCAGAACTGGTTGGAGAGGGAGGTAAACAGCAGCGGCGCCGTTTCACCGGCAATACGCGCAACGGCCAGCAGGATACCGGTCATGATCCCGGAAATGGACGCTTTCAGCGTAATCGCAGAAATCATCTTCCATTTCGGCGTACCCAACGCATAAGCCGCTTCACGCAGGCTGTCCGGCACCAGTTTCAACATGTTCTCGGTGGTACGAATGACAATCGGCACCTGCAGCAGCGCCAGCGCAATCACGCCCGCCCAGCCGGAGAAGTGTTCCATCTGCGCCACCACCACGGTGTAAACAAACAGACCCACGACGATAGACGGTGCAGACAGCAAAATGTCGTTGATGAAGCGAATGACTTCCGCGAGCACGGATTTACGACCGTATTCAGCCAGGTAGATACCTGCCATGATGCCCAGCGGCGTGCCGAAGACCGTTGCCCAAAGGATCAGCAAGCCGCTGCCCGCCAGGGCATTCGCCAGGCCACCGCCCGCCGTGTTTGGCGGCGGCGTCATTTCGGTGAACAGCGACAGGGACATCCCGTCTATCCCGCGAACGACCGTCGAGAAGAGGATCCAGACCAGCCAGAACAGGCCGAATGCCATCGTCGCCATAGAAAGCGTCAACGCAATACGGTTTTTCATGCGGCGTCTGGCCTGCATTTTGCGGCGGGATTCCGCCAGTTCAGCGGTAGCTTGCATTTCGAGAGTGGCCATTAGCGTGCTCCCTCATTTTTAGCGAGGCGCATAATCATCAGTTTGGAAATCGCCAGAACAATGAAGGTGATAACGAACAGAATCAGGCCCAGCTCCATCAGCGCCGCCACGTGCAGCCCCGATTCCGCTTCCGCAAATTCATTCGCCAGCGCCGAGGTAATACTGTTACCCGGCATGTAGAGCGACGCGCTGTCGAGCTGGTAGGTGTTACCGATGATAAAGGTCACCGCCATGGTTTCACCCAGCGCACGACCCAGGCCCAGCATCACGCCGCCGATCACCCCATTTTTGGTGAACGGAAGGACAATGCGCCAGATCACTTCCCAAGTAGTGCAGCCGATGCCGTAGGCCGACTCTTTCATCATCACCGGCGTTTGTTCGAAGACATCGCGCATGACCGCCGCAATGTACGGAATAATCATGATGGCGAGGATCACCCCAGCCGCCAGAATGCCGATACCGAACGCCGGGCCAGAGAACAGCGCCCCGACAAACGGAATGGCGGAAAGCACATTTCCAACCGGCTCCTGGAAGTACGTGGCGAACAGCGGAGCAAAGATAAACAGGCCCCACATGCCGTAGACGATACTCGGAATGGCCGCCAGCAGTTCAATGGCGATACCCAGCGGGCGACGCAGCCAGCCTGGCGCCAGCTCCGTCAGGAACAGGGCAATACCAAAGCTCACCGGAACCGCAATCAGCAGGGCGATGAACGAGGTCACCAGCGTGCCGTAAATGGGCACCAGCGCACCGTAAACGTCGTTCGGCGCGTCCCACTCTTTGGTCCACAGGAAGGAGAAACCGAATTTCTGGATGCTCGGCCATGAGGAGAAAATCAGAGACACGATAATGCCGCCCAGCAGCAATAGCACAATCAGCGCAGCCAGTTTGACCAGCGCGCTGAAAATCATGTCACCTTTTTTACCCGGAGGGTTAAATGCAGGCTTGGTTGCAGCCATAAATTACTCTTCTGTTAAACGCGTTTACGAAATCGCCGGGTGGCGCTTACGCTTACCCGGCCTACATTCTGAACCGTAGGCCGGGTAAGCGTCAGCGCCACCCGCCATTTTCGTCAGAATGCTAAATTAATACAATGCTTTACCGCTGCTGTCTTTCACGTTGGTTTTCCATGCAGCGCGAATCTGCTCAACCACGTTGTCCGGCAGGGTGGCGTAATCCAGAGCGTTAGCCTGTTTGCCGCCGTTTTTGTATGCCCAGTCGAAGAACTTCAGCACTTCTGCGCCCTGCTCAGGTTTCTTCTGCTCTTTGTGCACCAGGATGAAGGTGGTAGAGGTGATTGGCCATGCACCTTCGCCCTTCTGGTTAGTCAGATCCTGCGCGAAGGATTTGCTCCAGTCAGCGCCTTTGGCGGCGTTAGCAAAGTTCTCTTCGGTCGGGCTAACCGGTTTGCCGTCGGCGGAAACCAGTTTGGTGTAGGACAGGTTGTTCTGCTTCGCATAGGCATACTCTACGTAGCCGATGGAACCCGGCAGACGCTGAACGAACGCGGCGATACCGTCGTTACCTTTACCGCCCAGACCGGTAGGCCAGTTAACGGTAGAGCCGGAGCCGACTTTAGATTTCCACTCTTCGTTCACTTTCGCCAGGTAGCTGGTGAACACGAAAGAGGTACCGGAACCATCCGCGCGGCGCACCACGGCGATGTTCTGAGAAGGCAGCTTCAGGCCTGGGTTGAGTTTAGCGATCGCTTCGTCATCCCATTTTTTGATTTTACCCAGGTAGATGTCGCCCAGAGTTTTGCCGTCCAGCACCAGCTCGCCCGACTTCACGCCCGGCAGGTTGATGGCCAGAACCACGCCACCGATCACGGTAGGGAACTGGAACAGGCCTTCCTGAGCCAGTTTGTCATCAGACAGCGGAGCATCAGATGCGCCGAAATCAACCGTGTTCGCGGTAATTTGTTTCACGCCACCGGAGGAGCCGATACCCTGATAGTTAACCTTGTTACCGGTTTCTTTCTGGTAGGTATCCGCCCATTTGGCATACACCGGCGCAGGGAAGGTTGCACCAGCGCCAGTCAGGCTTGCTTCTGCAAATACAGAGAACGCGCTCAGAGATAAGGTCGCGGCGACAACAGTTGCGACAGTGGTACGCATAACTTTCATAATGTCTCCTGCAAGATTTTCGTAAATCGTTGTTTAGTGGCTACGATGAGCAAAATAGGACAAACAGGTGACAGATAAATGTACGAATTATGACAGTTTTATGACAACGGAAATTTCACTTAAAAATAAGCAAAATAAACCTTAAATTTCATTACGTTAGCCACTTTTATGACAAGACGTTTTCAGAAATATTTTCTTTATGTGACACTCAAAAAAGTAGCTGAAGATGACAAATTGTCATTATTAAAAACGAGAAAGGAGTGATGAAAAACAAGCCGGGCGGGATAAAAAAGCTCCACCCGAAGGTGGAGCCTGAAGGGATTATTCTACGGTAACAGATTTCGCCAGGTTACGCGGCTGGTCAACGTCGGTGCCTTTGATCAGCGCCACGTGATAGGCCAGAAGCTGCAGCGGAACGGTGTAGAAGATCGGCGCAATCACCTCTTCCACATGCGGCATCTCGATGATGTGCATGTTGTCATTGCTGACAAAACCGGCATCTTTGTCGGCGAAGACGTACAGGACACCGCCGCGGGCGCGCACCTCTTCGATGTTAGATTTCAGTTTCTCCAGCAGTTCGTTGTTAGGTGCCACAACGATGACCGGCATATCAGCGTCAATCAGCGCCAGCGGGCCGTGCTTCAGCTCGCCTGCCGCGTATGCTTCCGCGTGAATGTAAGAGATCTCTTTCAGCTTCAGCGCGCCTTCCAGCGCAATCGGATACTGATCGCCACGACCCAGGAACAGGGCGTGATGTTTGTCAGAGAAATCTTCCGCCAGGGCTTCAATGCGTTTGTCCTGAGACAGCATCTGCTCAATACGGCTCGGCAGCGCCTGCAGGCCGTGAACGATATCATGCTCAACGGAAGCATCTTCGCCTTTCAGACGCGCCAGCTTCGCCACCAGCATCAGCAGAACGGTCAGCTGAGTGGTAAACGCTTTGGTGGAGGCCACGCCGATTTCGGTGCCTGCTTTGGTCATCAGCGCCAGATCGGATTCACGCACCAGGGAAGAGCCAGGAACGTTACAGATGGCCAGCGAGCCCAGGTAACCCAGCTCTTTAGAGAGACGCAGCGCGGCCAGCGTGTCCGCCGTTTCGCCGGACTGGGAAAGGGTGATCATCAGGCTGTTACGGCGTACCGCTGACTTGCGGTAGCGGAATTCAGACGCGATTTCTACATCGCACGGCACGCCCGCCAGGGATTCAAACCAGTAGCGAGAAACCATACCGGAGTTATACGAAGTACCGCAGGCAACGATCTGAATATGCTCAACCTTGCCGAGCAGTTCGTTCGCGTTTGCGCCCAGCTCGCTCAGATCCACTTCACCGTGGCTGATGCGCCCGGTGAGGGTGTTTTTGATGGCGTTCGGCTGCTCGTAGATTTCTTTCTGCATGTAGTGACGGTAAGCGCCTTTGTCGCCCGCGTCGTACTGCAGATTCGATTCGATCTCCTGACGCTTCACCTGCTCGCCTTTGGTATCGAACACGGTCACGCTGCGGCGAGTCACTTCCGCGATATCACCCTCTTCAAGGAAGATAAAGCGACGGGTAACCGGCAGGAGCGCCAGCTGGTCAGACGCGATAAAGTTTTCGCCCATGCCCAGACCGATCACCATCGGGCTACCGGAACGCGCTGCCAGCAGCGTGGACGGATCGCGGGAATCCATGATCACCGTGCCGTACGCACCGCGCAGCTGAGGGATAGCGCGCAGCACCGCATCACGCAGTGTACCGCCCTGCTTTAGCTCCCAGTGCACCAGGTGAGCAATCACTTCGGTGTCGGTTTCAGAGACGAAGGTGTAGCCGCGCGCCTTCAGTTCTTCGCGCAGCGGTTCGTGGTTTTCAATAATGCCGTTGTGCACGACCACGATGTGTTCAGACACATGCGGGTGCGCGTTACCTTCAGACGGTTCGCCGTGCGTCGCCCAGCGGGTGTGCGCAATACCGGTACCACCGTGCAGCGGATGTTCTTCCGCGGCCTGGGCCAGCATCTGCACTTTACCGAGACGGCGCAGACGGGTCATGTGACCTTCTGCATCGACGACGGCCAGACCGGCAGAGTCGTAACCACGGTATTCCAGACGACGTAAACCTTCGAGAAGGATTTCAGCAATATCACGCTGCGCAACTGCGCCAACAATTCCACACATATTTTAGATTCCGAATTTAGGCATGATGCCTGCGTTGTCGCTGACCTGTATTTACCCTTTCCGGGTGCCCCGAGCCTTGTAGAGAGTGGGGTTATTTTTATGGGTACTGCTTGTGGGGGGAAATATATATTTATCTCCTCTCCCGGGTTTGCCTGATGACGGCTACGCCTTATCAGACCTACTCAATCGTAGGGCAGGTAAGCGTAGCGCCACCCGCCTTGTTGTTACTTTTTCTTCACAGGGCGTTTCCAGCCCTGCTTGTGAACCTGCGGCACGCGGCTGAGCACCAGCTCATTATCGGCGACGTCTCGCGTCACCGTCGTCCCGGCAGCAATCGTTACCCCGTTACCCACGGTAACAGGCGCCACCAGCTGCGTATCAGAGCCCACGAACACATCATCACCGATGATGGTTTTAAACTTATTCGCGCCGTCATAGTTACAGGTGATCGTCCCTGCACCAATATTCACGTTGTCGCCAATTTCCGCGTCACCCAGATAGGTCAGATGGCCGGCCTTTGAGCCTTTCCCCAGACGCGCTTTTTTCATTTCGACGAAGTTACCCACGTGAGCGCCTTCCAGCAGCTCAGCCCCTGGGCGCAGACGCGCGAACGGGCCGATGGTGCAGGCCGCATCCAGACGGGCGTCTTCCACCACGCTGTACGGGCTGATTTCGCAGTCGTCACCGATAACGCTGTTTTTAATCACGCAGCCGGCGCCAATTTTGACGCGGTTGCCCAGCGTGACGTGACCTTCGAGGATAACGTTAGTATCAATTTCAACGTCACGCCCGTGAGATAACGAACCACGCAGATCGAAACGCGCCGGATCGCGCAGCATCACGCCTGCCAGCAGCAGTTTTTCAGCCTGTTCGGACTGATAAACGCGCTCCAGACGGGAAAGCTGAAGGCGGTTATTCACCCCTTCGGTTTCGCTAATACGCGCCGGATGAACCGCCGCAATCTCGCGCCCTTCACGGTACGCCATCGCGATGATGTCGGTGATGTAGTATTCACCCTGCGCGTTATTGTTGTTGAGATTCGACAGCCAGCGCTTCATATCCGCGCCGTTGGCAATCAGGATACCGGTGTTGATCTCCTGAATCTGACGCTGTTCGTCGCTGGCATCTTTGTGTTCAACGATCCCCGTTACGCTGCCGTTTTCACGGGTGATGCGGCCATAACCGCTTGGATCGTCCAGCACGACGGTCAGCAAACCGATGCCGCCCTGCGGTTTGGCTTCACGCAGGCGGGTCAGGGTCTCAACGGAGATCAGCGGGACATCGCCGTAGAGCATCAAAATGTCTTCGTCATCCGCAAAGAAGGGCGCTGCCTGCTGCATCGCATGGCCAGTACCCAGCTGTTCGGCCTGAAGCACCCAGTTGAGCTTGTCGTCGCTCAGCGTTTCTTTAAGCAGATCGCCGCCGTGGCCGTAGACCAGGTGAACCTGGCGGGCCCCCAGTTCATTCGCTGCATCAATGACATGCTGCACCATTGGCTTTCCTGCAAGCGTGTGGAGCACCTTCGGCAGATCGGAATACATGCGGGTCCCTTTGCCAGCGGCAAGGATCACCACGCTCATCGCACTGTTTGACATACGCATCCTGACGGTAGTTTGAGTGTGAAGTAAAAACGTTTGATGCTTAAAATTCTACATCTTTTTCATCATGAATTAAGGCCGAAAAAAAAAAGCCAGCCTGGTATCCAGACTGGCTTTTGTGCTTTTCAAGCCGGTGTTACATCGCTTTTTTGGTCAACTCGATAACGCGCAGTTTCGCGATCGCTTTGGCCAGCTCCGCAGACGCCTGAGCGTAATCCACGTCACCATGAGAGCTGCTAATGTGCTCTTCAGCCTTACGCTTCGATTCCAGGGCTCGCGCTTCGTCGAGATCCTGGCCACGAATAGCGGTATCGGCCAGAACGGTCACACTGCCAGGCTGCACTTCAAGAATGCCGCCGGACAGATAGATAAACTCTTCGTGACCGAACTGTTTAACGATGCGGATCATACCAGGCTTAATGGCGGTGAGCAGCGGTGCGTGACCCGGGAAAATACCCAGTTCACCTTCACTACCCGTTACCTGGATTTTCTCGACCAGACCAGAGAACATTTGTTGCTCTGCGCTGACGACGTCCAGGTGGTAAGTCATTGCCATATCACCCTCCGATTAAGGCGTTAAAGTTTTTTGGCTTTTTCCACTGCTTCTTCGATGGAACCAACCATGTAGAACGCCTGCTCCGGCAGGTGATCGTATTCGCCTTCCATGATGCCTTTGAAGCCACGGATGGTGTCTTTCAGGGAAACGTATTTACCTGGAGAACCGGTGAATACTTCCGCAACGAAGAACGGCTGGGACAGGAAGCGCTGGATCTTACGCGCGCGTGCTACCACCAGTTTGTCTTCTTCAGACAGCTCATCCATACCCAGGATGGCGATGATGTCTTTCAGTTCCTGGTAACGCTGCAGCAGGGACTGTACGCCACGCGCGGTGTCGTAGTGTTCCTGACCCACAACCAGTGGATCCAGCTGACGGCTGGTGGAGTCCAGCGGGTCAACGGCCGGGTAGATACCCAGAGACGCGATCTGACGGCTCAGTACCACGGTTGCGTCTAAGTGCGCAAAGGTGGTGGCTGGAGATGGGTCAGTCAAGTCATCCGCAGGTACGTATACCGCCTGAACGGAGGTGATAGAACCGGTTTTGGTAGAGGTGATACGTTCCTGAAGAACACCCATCTCTTCCGCCAGCGTAGGCTGATAACCTACCGCTGAAGGCATACGACCCAGCAGTGCAGATACTTCCGTACCGGCCAGGGTGTAACGATAGATGTTATCAACAAACAGCAGAACGTCACGGCCTTCGTCACGGAACTTCTCAGCCATTGTCAGACCGGTCAGCGCAACGCGCAGACGGTTTCCAGGTGGCTCGTTCATCTGGCCGTAAACCAGGGATACTTTGTCCAGAACGTTGGAGTCGGTCATTTCGTGGTAGAAGTCGTTACCCTCACGAGTACGTTCACCTACGCCCGCAAACACAGAGTAACCGGAGTGCTCGATCGCGATGTTACGGATCAGCTCCATCATGTTTACGGTTTTACCTACACCCGCACCACCGAACAGACCGACTTTACCGCCCTTCGCGAACGGACACATCAGGTCGATAACTTTGATACCGGTTTCCAGCAGTTCCTGAGAGCTGGACAGCTCTTCGTAGGAAGGTGCCGCACGGTGGATAGCCCAACGCTCTTCTTCACCGATGTCGCCTTTCATGTCGATTGGTTGACCCAATACGTTCATGATACGACCCAGTGTTGCTTTACCTACCGGGACTTCGATCGGGTGCTCAAGGTCTTTAACTTCCAGACCACGACGCAGACCGTCGGAAGAACCCATCGCGATGGTACGCACGATACCGCCGCCGAGCTGCTGCTGAACTTCCAGCACCAGGCTCTCGTTACCATTCTGTACCTCAAGCGCGTCGTACACGCGTGGTACGGCGTCCTGAGGGAACTCGACGTCCACCACGGCGCCGATTACCTGGACAATCTTTCCAGTAGCCATCTTGAATCCTCTACGTAATTCGTAAACCTGGTTAAACCGCGGCGGCCCCCGAGACGATCTCGGTGAGTTCCTGAGTAATGCTGGCCTGACGAGCTTTGTTGTAAACCAACTGCAGCTCTTTAATCAGGCTGCCGCCATTATCGGTCGCGGCTTTCATCGCCACCATTCGTGCGGCCTGCTCGCTGGCCAGGTTTTCTACAACGCCCTGATAAACCTGTGATTCAACGTAACGACGCAGCAGGGTATCCAGCAGCGGTTTCGGATCGGGTTCATACAGGTAATCCCAGGCTTTGTGCTTCAGCTCGTCATCTTCTGATGCCGGTAAAGGCAGCATCTGAGTGATCGTAGGCACCTGAGACATGGTGTTAATAAATTTGTTGCTGACAACGTACAGTCTGTCCAGACGGCCTTCATCGTAGGCCTGCAACATCACTTTAACCGGGCCGATCAGTTCGGACAGGGACGGGTTATCACCCATACCGGTCACCTGAGCGACAATGTTGCCACCAACGGAGTTAAAGAAAGAGACGCCTTTAGAGCCGATCATTGCGATATCGCACTGAACGCCTTTTTCAGACCATGCTTTCATATCCGCCAGCAGTTTTTTGAACAGGTTAATGTTCAAGCCGCCACACAGACCACGGTCGGTCGACACCACCAGGTAGCCCACGCGCTTAACGTCGCGTTCTTCCAGGTAAGGGTGCTTATATTCCAGATTACCGTTTGCAAGGTGACCAATCACTTTGCGCATGGTTTCTGCATAAGGACGGCTGGCCGCCATGCGATCCTGCGATTTACGCATTTTGGAAGCGGCGACCATCTCCATCGCTTTAGTGATCTTTTGCGTGTTCTGGACGCTTGCGATCTTACTACGTATCTCTTTTGCGCCGGCCATGAGCTTCTCCTCAATGCCAGGCGGCTTGTCCTGAGACAAGCCGCCGGACGATTACCAGGATTGGGTTGCTTTGAAGGAATCGAGGATAGCTTTCAGCTTGCCTTCGATTTCGTCGTTATAGCCACCGGTCTGGTTGATCTCTTGCATCAGCGGAGCGTGATCACGGTCGACGTAAGCCAGCAGAGCGGCTTCGAAGCTACCGATTTTCGCCAGTTCCACATCTTCGAGGTAACCGCGTTCAGCCGCGAACAGTACCAGGCCCTGCTGAGCAACAGACATAGGTGCGTACTGTTTCTGCTTCAGCAGCTCGGTCACTTTCTGACCGTGGCTCAGCTGTTTACGGGTTGCTTCGTCCAGATCGGATGCGAACTGAGAGAACGCAGCCAGTTCACGATACTGTGCCAGCGCGGTACGGATACCACCGGACAGTTTCTTGATGATCTTGGTCTGAGCAGCACCACCAACACGGGATACGGAGATACCCGGGTTAACTGCCGGACGAATACCGGAGTTAAACAGGTTGGTTTCCAGGAAGATCTGACCATCGGTAATGGAAATTACGTTGGTCGGAACGAACGCAGAAACGTCACCCGCCTGGGTTTCAATGATCGGCAGAGCGGTCAGTGAGCCCGTTTTACCCTTCACTTCACCTTTGGTGAAGTTCTCGACGTATTCCGCGTTAACGCGGGAAGCACGCTCCAGCAGACGAGAGTGGAGGTAGAATACGTCGCCAGGGAATGCTTCACGTCCAGGTGGACGACGGAGCAGCAGGGAAACCTGACGATAAGCAACAGCCTGTTTAGACAGGTCATCGTATACGATCAGCGCATCTTCACCGCGGTCACGGAAGTATTCGCCCATTGCGCAACCGGCGTATGGCGCCAGGTATTGCAGTGCAGCAGATTCAGAAGCGGTAGCCACAACAACGATGGTGTTAGCCAGCGCGCCGTGCTCTTCCAGTTTACGAACCACGTTGGAAATGGTGGACGCTTTCTGGCCGATGGCCACGTACACACATTTGATACCGGAGTCACGCTGGTTGATGATGGCGTCAACAGCCATCGCGGTTTTACCGGTCTGACGGTCACCGATGATCAGTTCACGCTGACCACGACCGATTGGGATCATGGCATCAACGGACTTATAACCTGTCTGAACAGGCTGATCGACGGACTGACGATCGATAACGCCTGGTGCGATAACTTCGATTGGGGAGAAGCCATCGTGCTCAACCGGACCTTTACCGTCGATTGGCGCACCCAGGGTGTTAACAACGCGACCCAGCAGGCCACGGCCAACCGGCACTTCCAGAATACGGCCAGTACACTTAACCTTCATGCCTTCGGCGAGGTCAGCGTATGGACCCATCACAACTGCACCTACGGAGTCACGCTCCAGGTTCAGTGCGATAGCGTAACGGTTACCCGGCAGGGAAATCATCTCACCCTGCATACAATCGGCCAGGCCGTGGATGCGGATAACACCGTCACTTACAGAAACAATAGTACCTTCGTTGTGAGCTTCACTCACAACATTGAACTGAGCAATGCGCTGCTTGATCAGTTCGCTGATTTCGGTGGAATTCAGTTGCATGCTCCAGTCCCCTTAAGACTGCAAGACGTCTGCAAGGCGCTCAAGACGGCCGCGTACGCTGCCATCAATGACCATATCACCCGAGCGGATGATTACGCCTGCCATTACAGACTTATCGATTTTGCAATTCAGCTTAACTTTGCGTGACAGACGTTTTTCCATCGCGGCGGTGATTTTCGCAAGCTGTTCGTCACTCAGTTCAGTTGCAGAAGTCACTTCGACTTCAGCGGTAGCTTCACTAAGGGCACGTAAGTGCTCAAACTGCTCGAGAACATCCGGGAGCACACGGAGACGACCATTTTCTGCCATCACCTTAATCAGGTTCTGGCCGTTGGCATCCAGTTGCTCTCCGCACACGGCGATAAACGACGCGGCGAGAGTTTCAGGTGCTAACGCACCGGAAAGCAATTCGGCCATTTGTTCGTTTTTCGTCACCTCAGCGGCAAACGCCAGCATATTCTGCCAGCGATCGACATTTTGGTGTTCGATAGCAAAGTCAAAAGCTGCTTTGGCGTAGGGGCGAGCTACCGTAACAAATTCAGACATCAGCCCCTCCCTCCTTACAGTTCAGCGACAAGTTTGTCCACGATGTCGCTGTTAGCAGCTTCATCCACGGAACGTTCGATGATCTTCTCGGCGCCAGCAACAGCCAGAATCGCAACCTGCTTACGCAGTTCTTCACGAGCACGTTTACGCTCAGCTTCAATTTCAGCCTGAGCCTGTGTCACGATCTTAGTACGTTCCTGTTCTGCTTCAGCTTTGGCTTCGTCCAGGATCTGCGAACGGCGTTTGTTAGCCTGTTCGATGATAACCTGAGCTTCCGCTTTCGCTTTTTTCAGCTGGTCTGTCGCGTTGGCCTGTGCAAGGTCCAAATCTTTCTTAGCGCGTTCTGCAGAAGCCAGACCGTCAGCAATTTCTTTCTGACGTTTTTCGATGGCAGCCATTAAAGGCGGCCATACATACTTCATGCAGAACCAGACAAAGAGAATAAACGCGATGGCCTGGCCGAGGATTGTTGCGTTCATGTTCACAGCACAATACCTCTTTAATATCTGTGGCTTAGGGTTTTAAAACTACTACTACGCGACAGCAAACATCACGTACAGACCCAGACCTACAGCGATCATTGGGATAGCATCCACCAGACCCATAACGATAAAGAACTGAGTACGCAGCAGAGGAATCAGATCAGGTTGACGCGCTGCGCCTTCCAGGAATTTGCCCCCGAGGATGCCGATACCGATCGCAGCACCGATAGCCGCCAGACCCATCATCACAGCGGCAGCCATGTACAGCAGATCCATATTCAGGTTTTCCATGACAGTCTCCAGTTTGTTTCAATTAAAACGTAGTAGTGTTGATAAAAAATCAGTGCTCTTCAGACGCCATCGACAGATAGACGATCGTCAGAACCATGAAGATAAAGGCTTGCAGCGTAATGATCAGGATGTGGAAAATGGCCCACGGCACATTCAGAACCCACTGTGACCACCACGGCAGAAGACCCGCGATCAGAATGAAAATCAGCTCACCCGCATACATGTTGCCGAACAGTCGCAGACCCAGTGAAACAGGTTTGGACAGCAGGCTAACGCCTTCCAGGATCAGGTTGACCGGAATAAACGCCCAGTGGTTGAACGGCTGCAAGGTAAGCTCTTTCACAAAGCCGCTTACGCCTTTCATTTTGATGCTGTAGAAAAGAATCAGGATAAACACGCCCAGCGCCATCGACAGGGTGATGTTCACGTCCGCAGACGGTACCACACGCAGCGCAGGCAGGCCGAAGATGTGCTCGCCGATAAACGGCAGCAGATCGATTGGCAGCAGGTCCATCAGGTTCATCAGGAAGACCCAAACGAACACGGTCAGGGCCAGCGGAGCAATCAGCTTGCTCTTACCATGGTACATGTCTTTCACGCTGCCATGGACGAAGCCGATGATCATCTCAACGAACGTCTGGAATTTCCCTGGAACACCGCTGGTCGCTCGTTTAGCAACACCGCGGAACATGGCCAGGAACAGAAGACCCAAAACCACCGAGAAGAACATGGAGTCGATGTTGATCGTCCAGAAGGTGGCCGGGGGGTTATGTGGATCCACCAGCGAGAATGTACGCAGGTCCAGCTGAAGGTTATTCAGATGGTGACCTATGTAATCCTGCGGCGTCATATTTTCTGAAGCCATGATGCCTTTTACCCTTTGTTATTGATTACAGCTGGAGCCAGAACTTGTACCACCAGCACCAAAACCCACGTTGCTATCAGCGGCATGAAGACCACTTTCAAAACCGCCAGCGCCATCACCAGTAGAGCAAAGGTCAGCAACACCTTACAGACTTCGCCGAGGGCGAAGGACCAGGCCACGCGGCCTTTGGCGGGTGTATGCGCCTGATGACGCCAGGCAAAAATCATAAACAACACGTTTGGCAGCACTACCGCCAAACCCCCGCACACGGCGGAGATGCCCCAGAAGGGGTCTTTGAGGCTAAACAGCAGTCCACTTGCTATCACAGCCAGAAACTGAATGAACAGAAGCTTACGAGCAACGTTTCTACTCAAGAGCGACACAGACATCACGTTTTTACTCCTGCTCCCTTCGAGGTATGCCGCGTGTCGTATAAAACGTCCTTTAAGGCTCAGAGTCAAGCATCAAAAAGCGGTCAAATTATACGGTGCGCACCCGTGATTTCAAACATTAAGTAGCGAAAAGGTGAATAAATGTTTAAATATTTTTCCCTGCCGCTATTTTTTAACTTTCGCTTTAAGCGCCAACCTTCGACCAAAACTGCAAACAGCGCGAAAACGTTGGTGATAAAGCGTGCACGAGATCACAAAACACACATTTGCAATAAGGTTGTATTTATCAAAGACTCAAATCGCAGAATTTTATCTTTATGAAATTAAAAGCAAAACGTCGTAACTATTTTCAAAACAGCCCAGTACACAATAAAAACCTTTTATTGACATTCTTAATAAACAATTAACATTACGTTCTGGTTACTGCCTTCCACTTTTAGCAGACTTATATTTTCAAAGATGACTATCTTACTGGTGAATAATAGGTGCCAGGTTAACCGGAAGAAAAACCTTAGTGAAGCAGAGGTTAAAAGCTCACCGGTAAATCCCCGGTAGTTGTGCTGTTTTTTAACATGATAAGAACAGCACGAATTCCACATTTTTTATTAATTTTTTAAAAATTGTTTGGCTTAATTATCACCAGATGACGTTCGCCTTCGAGCTGGGGAATCTGTAATTTCTCAATAGACTCGACGGCAAAACCGTCCGGAATCTGTTCAATCTCATCGCCTGGCAACTGCCCTTTCAGCGCATAAAAGCGGCCATTTTGCGCAGGTAAGTGCTTGCACCAGCTCACCATATCGTTGAGCGACGCAAATGCGCGGCTGATCACCCCGTCAAACGGCGGCTCTGCCGGGAATTCCTCTACCCTGCTCTGCACGGGCGTGATGTTCTCAAGCTTCAGCTCATGCTGGACCTGACGTAAAAAGCGCACGCGCTTGCCCAGGCTGTCCAGCAGCGTGAAATGGCTCTCAGGGCGAACAATCGACAGCGGAACGCCCGGCAGACCAGGGCCCGTCCCCACGTCGATAAAACGCTCGCCTTTTAGATACGGCGCCACCACGATGCTGTCGAGAATATGGCGCACGAGCATCTCGTTGGGGTCGCGTACCGACGTCAGGTTGTACGCTTTGTTCCATTTGTTCAGCATGTCGACATAGGCCACCAGCTGATTTTTCTGGTGATCGGTGAGCGAAATACCTGCCTGATCCAGCAGACGAGAGAGTTTGTTGAGCACGGTGAATACCTGTTTAGAGATTTTTCGCCCGGTGGCGCTGCCGCTTACCGGGCCTACGAATAAGTAGGGCGGGTAAGCGAAGCGCCACCCGCCAAAAGCAATGTCAATTACGCGCTGCGGCGCAGCATGCCCTGCTTTTTCAGCCACACCAGCAGGATCGAAATCGCTGCAGGAGTAACGCCCGAGATGCGGGACGCCTGGCCAATCGACACCGGTTTGTGGTCGTTCAGCTTGGCGATGACCTCGTTGGACAGGCCCGTGACCTGACGGTAGTCCAGCATTTCCGGCAGCAGCGTGTTTTCGTTGCGCTGCTGTTTTTCGATCTCATCCTGCTGACGCGCGATGTAGCCTTCGTACTTCACCTGGATCTCGACCTGCTCGGCCGCTGCAGCGTCTTCCAGGCCCGGCGCGAACGCGGTCAGTTTGACCAGGTTCTCGTAGGTGACTTCAGGACGGCGCAGCAGATCTTCCCCGCTGGCCTCGCGCGACAGCGGCGCTGTTAAGTGAGCGTTTACTTCGGCTGCGGTTTCCGCCTGCGGATTCACCCAGGTGGTTTTCAGACGCTGACGTTCCTGTTCAATGCGTTCCAGCTTCTCGTTGAAGCGCGCCCAGCGCTCGTCATCGACCAGACCCAGCTCGCGACCCTTTTCCGTCAGGCGCAGGTCGGCGTTGTCTTCACGCAGCATCAGGCGATATTCCGCGCGAGAGGTAAACATACGGTACGGTTCTTTGGTACCCAGCGTGCAGAGATCGTCAACCAGCACGCCCAGGTACGCCTGAGAACGGCCCGGTGCCCAGCCCTCTTTCTCAGCTGAGAAGCGCGCGGCGTTCAGACCGGCGAGCAGACCCTGCGCGGCCGCTTCTTCGTAACCGGTGGTGCCGTTAATCTGCCCCGCGAAGAACAGACCGTGGATGAATTTGCTCTCCAGGGTTGGCTTCAGGTCACGCGGATCGAAGAAATCGTACTCAATAGCGTAGCCAGGGCGAACGATTTTTGCGTTCTCCATCCCCTGCATTGAGCGAACAATCTGCATCTGCACGTCGAACGGCAGGCTGGTGGAGATGCCGTTCGGATAAATTTCGTTTGAGGTCAGCCCTTCCGGCTCCAGGAAGATCTGGTGCTGGTTACGATCGGCAAAGCGCATCACTTTGTCTTCGATCGACGGGCAGTAGCGTGGGCCGATCCCTTCGATCACGCCGGCATACATGGGGCTACGATCGAGGTTATTGCGGATCACGTCATGGGTTTTCTCGTTGGTATGCGTGATATAGCACGGTACCTGCTGCGGATGTTGTGCCGCATTGCCCATGAACGAGAAGACCGGCATTGGGTTATCGCCGTGCTGTTGGGCCAGCACGCTGAAATCAATGGTGCGCGCGTCGATACGCGGCGGCGTACCGGTTTTCAGGCGGCTGACGCGCAGCGGCAGTTCACGCAGACGACGAGACAGTGGAATAGACGGCGGATCGCCCGCACGGCCACCGCTGTAGTTATCCAGACCGATATGAATTTTACCGTCCAGGAATGTGCCTACGGTCAGCACCACGGCTTTCGCGCGGAACTTGAGGCCCATCTGGGTTACAACGCCCACGACGCGATCGTTCTCAACGATAAGATCTTCAACCGCCTGCTGGAAGATCATCAGGTTCGGCTGATTCTCCAGCGCGGTACGCACCGCCTGACGGTACAGGACGCGGTCTGCCTGAGCACGGGTCGCACGTACGGCGGGGCCTTTACTCGCGTTTAGTATCCTAAACTGGATGCCAGCCCGATCGATCGCTTTCGCCATCAGGCCGCCAAGTGCATCCACTTCTTTTACCAGGTGTCCTTTCCCAATGCCGCCAATCGCCGGATTACAGGACATTTGTCCCAGCGTGTCGATATTGTGTGTCAAAAGCAGGGTCTGCTGACCCATACGCGCCGCGGCCATTGCGGCCTCAGTGCCTGCGTGACCCCCGCCAATGATGATGACGTCAAAAGGATCCTGATAAAACATGGTGGTCTGCCTCGCGTAAAGCGGTATGAAAATGGATTGAAGCCCGGGCCGTGGATTCTACTCAACTTTAGTCTTTCGAGAAAGCATTGGGATCCTGGGCTATTAAAAAGAAGATCTTTTTATTTAGAGATCTGTTCTATTGTGATCTCTTATTAGGATCGCGAACCTGTGTGGATAAGTCCGATCTCATAATGAAGATCATGGGGTTAGAAAGGATCGTTTGCTGTGAATGATCGGTGATCCTGGACCGTATAAGCTGGGATCAGATCGCGACTTTATACACAGGTCAAAAACGAAGCTACGGTTGTTATTTGGATAACTACGGGTTAATACGAGCTTTTAACCAGAGTTATCCACATCTGATCGCACGATCTTTAATCGTTTTTGAGTAAATTTTTCCATTCCGCGAGCCAGATCTCGGCTGGATCCTCCGGAATATCATGATCGAGGATGTTGATCTTGAGCGTTTCACCCAGCTGTTTTGCTCCGCAAGAGGTGACAGCGGCTTCAACTTTCTCGATTGCCCCGCAAAAGGTGTCATATTCACGACTGCCGATCCCCACCGCGCCAAAACGGACGTTTGACAGGTCAGGCTGCTGTTCCAGCAGTTCGTCATAGAAAGGTTGCAGGTTATCGGGCAGATCGCCTGCGCCGTGCGTGGAGGTGATCAGCAGCCAGACCCCGTCAGTCGGGAGATCTTCAAGCAACGGGCCGTGCAGGGTTTCCGTAGAAAAGCCTGCCTCATCCAGCTTTTCAGCCAGGTGTTCCGCAACGTATTCCGCACCACCAAGAGTGCTGCCGCTGATAAGGGTAATGTCCGCCATTGATCGCTCGCCCAGATAAAGAGACGGCCATTGTACGCTGTGAACGAGCTGGGATCTACCTGTGGAAAATGTGGGAATGAATTTGCCCGATCACGGGCGGATGGTACGCATGATCGGGTTTTGCAGGGAGATCAGCGTCTCGGTGGACTGAATTTCATCGATTGTTTGGATCTTGTTGATAAGTACCTGCTGGAGCGCGTCGATGGATCGGCACATGACTTTAATAAAGATGCTGTAGTGCCCGGTGGTGTAATACGCCTCGGTGACTTCATCCAGCGCGTTCAGCTTCGCCAGGGCGGAAGGGTAGTCTTTGGCGCTTTTCAGGATGATGCCGATGAAGCAGCAGACGTCATAACCCAGATGTTTAGGACTGACGTCTATGCGCGCGCCGGTAATGATCCCCGCCTGCTTCATCTTCTCTACGCGAACGTGAATGGTTCCCGGGCTGACGCCAAACTGTTTTGCCAGTTCGGCATAGGCAGTACGGGCATTGGCCATCAATGCCTCCAGAATGCCGCGGTCGAGATTGTCGATCTGATAATTTTCCATAGCTTTTTCTTATGAAGATTAATGAATCTCTCTATTCTAGCGCCTGATTTTAGCGAATCAAAAGTGAAGATGGCTTTTTGTTGAATGGTTATTGAATAAGGTGCCATTTCTGTTGCTTAATCAATAGCAACAGGACGCAGGAGTATAAATAATGAAAACCGCTTACATCGCAAAACAACGCCAGATCAGTTTCGTTAAATCCCATTTTTCCCGCCAGCTGGAAGAGAAGCTTGGGCTGATTGAAGTTCAGGCACCTATTCTCAGCCGTGTGGGTGATGGGACGCAGGATAACCTGTCTGGATGCGAAAAAGCGGTACAGGTAAAAGTGAAAACACTGCCAGACGCCCAGTTCGAAGTGGTTCATTCCCTGGCGAAGTGGAAGCGTCAAACCCTGGGACAACACGACTTCAGCGCGGGTGAAGGGCTTTACACGCACATGAAAGCCCTTCGCCCCGATGAAGACCGCCTCTCGCCTATTCATTCCGTTTACGTCGACCAGTGGGACTGGGAACGCGTGATGGGGGATGGCGAGCGCCACGTCGGCACGCTGAAATCCACCGTTGAGGCGATCTACGCCGGGATCAAAGCAACCGAAGCCGCCGTAAGCAAAGAGTTTGGCCTGGCACCGTTCCTGCCGGAAACGATCCACTTTGTTCACAGCCAGGAATTACTGACCCGCTTCCCGGATCTTGATGCCAAAGGGCGTGAGCGTGCGATCGCCAAGGAATTAGGAGCCGTATTCCTGATCGGTATCGGCGGGAAGCTGTCTGATGGCAAACGTCACGACGTTCGTGCGCCGGATTATGATGACTGGAGCACCGCGGGTGAAGGCGACTTTGCCGGGCTGAACGGGGATATTCTGGTCTGGAACCCGGTGCTGGAAGACGCATTCGAGCTCTCTTCAATGGGTATCCGCGTGGATGCTGACGCGCTGAAGCGCCAGCTGGCGACCACCGGCGATGAAGATCGCCTCAAACTGGAGTGGCACCAGGCGCTGCTGCGCGGGGAAATGCCGCAGACGATTGGTGGCGGTATCGGCCAGTCCCGCCTGACCATGCTGCTCCTGCAATTACCCCATATCGGTCAGGTTCAGTGTGGCGTCTGGCCGCAGCAGGTACGCGAAAGCGTCGGCTCTCTTCTGTAATTAACGCTGCCAGCGTCTGAGCAGGCGGCTACGCAGCCCGGTATCAAAGCGCCAGATATGATCGAAGATGCGCATGATGCCGGGTTTTCCATGGGCGGACATCGCCACCGCATGGAAACGGTGCTGATGCACCCGCTGTAATTCCTTCACCTTATTGACCACGTCATCCGGCAGCCGCTGTGCGATAAAATCAGAAATCACCACCGCGTCGGCGTCGTACCAGTCGCCGCCCTGCATACGCTCCACGATGCTGCGAAAGCAGCTGGCCAGATCCGTGCCGCCGCGAAAACGCTGGCTCAGGAAGCGGATTGCCTGCTCGATACCCTGCTGGTTCGTAAGCTCATAGCCCACCACCTCGCTGGAGAACAGCATGATGAAGCAGCGACGGCGGTCGGCGAGCGCCACGCGCATCAGCGCCAGACAGAACGCCTTTGCGCACTGCTCGTTAAACCCGCCCATCGATCCGGACGTATCCACGCAAACAATGAACGGCCCGCGCGGCTGTTCATCAAAATCCTGATGGATGACCGGCCGCTGGCTCAGCTTCTCGCGCCAGGCTTCGCCGTGCAGGCGGTAGGTGAGAAGCTGTTTCTCCACCAGCCGACGGTAAAACTCATACTCCAGCTCGGTCATGCCCAGCGTGCTTAACTCGGTGGGCAGCAGTCGCAGAATGTCGTCGCTCTGCTGGAGGCCGTCGACCTGCTCCGGTACGGTAGCCGGTTCGCGCACCAGGGTGCGGAAGGTTTCCATCGGGGCATCTTTCTTTGGGACCGACTTTGCCTCCCTTGAGCGCCCCAGCTGCTCTGCAAGCTTCATCAGCTCGGGCTGCTGCGCCAGAAAATCGCCATATTTGACGATCAGCTGGTAATCCCCGCGTCGGAGCTGACCGGCGCTCATGTCCCAGAGACGACCGGCGGCGTTTTCATTCTCCACCAGCACCTGTTCGAGCTGGCCGCTCAGGGTCATACGTTCCTGTACTTCACTGAGCAGCTGTTCGCGCTCTTCGTCCAGCAGCTGCTGGTTTAGCGTCGTGGCCTGAACCACCAGGCTGAGGCGCCAGCGCTGTAAAAAGAGGGTATGCAGGGCGGGAGTAAAGGTGGCGTTATCCGTGACCAGCGCCCGGGCCTGGCCGGCAAACGGAGAGTGGACCTTGTCGAGCAGCGTCAGGGTTTGCGGGAGCTGGACGATAAACTGCGTCGTGGAGAGCCGCTGGCACTGCTGATAGGCCGAGACTTCCTCCGTCAGCTCCGGCGGAACTTCAGTCTCTTTAAATCGCTGCCGCAGATTATCGCGCCAGCGCGGGAGATCGTCGGTCATCGCCTTTTTGAGCTTCGGGAATTTTTCAAAGAAGGCTGCCAGCTGCGGCGACGCCAGCAGCGTAATGACCACTTCTTCGATCAGCTCCTCCTCGCTGACGGCCAGCATGACGTTGAGCGTATCCAGCGTTAGCATTGACGCGCCTGTTTGATCTGCGCGCTGACGTCCTGCAGGCTGGCTTCGATGCGACCTAACCAGTCGCTATGAATAAAGAGGCACCTTTGCTGCTCGCTAAAGCGGGTGTGCTGCTGGTGCCATTCGGTATCGAGCGCGTCCAGCTGCTGTTTGATCTCTTCCGGCACGCTGTCAGAGGCGGTGCCGGGAAGCGCAAGACGCGAGCCCTGCAGGCTGACGTCGCGGATCACCAGATGTTGGCTGCTGTCCACTTCCATCGTCAGCGGCTGCGCAAAGCCGATCCCGTTGAGCTTGCCGCGGATCTCGCCGCCTTTGTCGAGCCACTGGGACAGCGCCTCGCGCTCAACCGTAATGTGTACCACCTGCATATCGTGCAGCTTGAGCGGCTGCTGAAGCAGCAGCGTTAGCGTCGTTCCGGTCAGATCCGCAGGAAGCTCGTAGTGCGGTTTGCGGGCGAACATGCCCCCAAGGCGATTCACTTTCAGCGCCGTTTTATCACTTTGCTGCTGCTGAAGCTGGATCCGGCGCTGGGTAATTGCACCCAGCTGGTTCAGCATTGACTGCTGGCCCCACGCGTGTCCGGTCATCAAAACGTCAAGCTGCTGCTGCATCAGGTTCATGCCTTCTGCGTCATGCCACAGGCAATCTTTGAGGAGGATCAGATCGATAGGGGCTACGGCATCACGACCGCTGAACAGGGCGCTGGCCTGCAGCAGGCGAATCGCTTTTTTCCAGCGACGGTCCGAGACGTACGGCGCCGAAGGCAGCAGGTCGAGCTGCTGGCGCAGCATGAAGATGAGCTCGAATACGGCATCGGGCAGCTTGATTTTGCCAATGTCCTGCTGCCACTGCTCATACTCCTCATCCGAAACCTGAAGGGATGCGGAGACCGGATTTTCATTTTCATCCTGCTGGCTGACCAGCATCGAGCGGAAGTTGGATTTGTCCTGGACCTTGTCCAGCCACAGGCGGATCAGCATGCGGTCGTACAGCGCTTCCAGGCTGCTGTCGGCTTCGGGCAGTTCGTTTGAGGCGGCCACCAGCAGGCGCATCGGGATTTTTGCTTCGCTGGCCCCGTTGCGGTACCGACGTTCGTTTATTGCCGTCAGCAGGGTGTTCAGAATGGCCGGTCCCGCTTTCCAGATCTCATCCAGAAAGACAATTTCAGCTTCAGGCAGATATCCCGCCGTCAGACGCTCATAGCGCCCTTCATCTTTTAACGCCTGAATAGAAAGGGGGCCAAACACCTCTTCCGGGGTGGAGAAGCGGGTCATCAGGTATTCAAACGCGCGGGCGTTCTGAAAAGCAAACTTAAGCCTGCGGGCAATCAGGCTTTTGGCGATGCCCGGCGGCCCAAGCAGAAACACGCTTTCACCGCTCAACGCCGCCAGTAAACAGAGGCGAATGGCGTGGCTACGCTCGAAAAGGCCTTTCTCCAGCGCGCTGCTGAGGCGGGAAATTCTTTCTGCTAATAAATGTGAGTGAGCCATAATAGTTTTGCATCCTTTCGCCGTCGTGGCGGCTAATTGAAGCGAGTATAGACGTTTCAGTCAGGGCTGGTAATAGACTGAAGTGCGGCGCAATTTTCTTTGCGCTACATTAATGCGGTTGCATTTAGGGGTACGATTTTGCAATGAATCGTGCATACTGTGCGCTTTTTGTGGACCAAGGGACCAGGAACACATTTGTTATTTAAACGAAAAGACTAGTCTATGAGCACTGATAATAAGCAATCATTACCCGCAATAACGCTTGCGGCGATCGGGGTTGTCTACGGTGATATTGGCACCAGCCCGCTTTATACGCTTCGTGAATGTCTGTCCGGCCAGTTTGGTTTTGGTGTTGAACGCGATGCCGTGTTTGGCTTCCTGTCCCTCATTTTCTGGCTACTGATCCTGGTGGTTTCCGTTAAATATCTCTCCTTCGTTATGCGTGCTGATAACGCAGGTGAAGGTGGGATCCTGACTCTGATGTCCCTTGCCGGACGCAATACTTCGGCCAGAATGACCTCCGTGCTGGTGATTATCGGCCTGATTGGCGGCAGTTTCTTCTACGGGGAAGTGGTGATAACGCCCGCGATTTCGGTCCTCTCGGCGATAGAGGGGCTGGAGATTATCGCGCCGCAGCTTGATACGTGGGTCGTCCCGCTGGCAATAATCGTGCTCACTCTGCTGTTTGCGATCCAGAAGCACGGTACGGGGCTGGTGGGCAAACTGTTTGCACCCATTATGCTGGCCTGGTTCCTGATCCTGGCGGCGCTTGGCTTGCGCAGCATTATCGCCAACCCGGAAGTGCTGCATGCGCTAAACCCTTACTGGGCCGTGCATTTCTTCCTCGAATATAAAGTGGTCTCCTTCGTGGCGCTGGGTGCCGTCGTGCTCTCCATCACCGGTGTGGAAGCGCTGTATGCTGACATGGGCCACTTCGGGAAACTGCCAATTCGCGTGGCATGGTTTATTGTGGTGCTGCCGTCGCTGGTGCTGAACTACTTCGGCCAGGGCGCGCTGCTGCTCAAGAACCCGGAAGCGATTAAGAACCCGTTCTTCCTGCTGGCGCCCGACTGGGCGCTGGTGCCGATGCTGATCCTGGCGACGCTGGCGACCGTCATTGCCTCTCAGGCGGTGATTTCCGGGGTGTTTTCTCTGACGCGCCAGGCCGTGCGTCTGGGTTATCTCTCACCGATGCGCATCATCCATACCTCTGAGATGGAGTCGGGCCAGATCTACATCCCGTTCGTTAACTGGCTGCTCTACTTCGCGGTGGTGATTGTGATCGTCAGCTTCGAGCACTCCAGCAACCTGGCGGCGGCGTACGGTATTGCGGTAACCGGTACGATGGTGCTGACATCGATTCTTTCCACCACGGTGGCGTACCGAAACTGGCACTGGAATAAATTCCTTGTGGCGATGATTCTGGTGGGCTTCCTGTGCATCGACGTGCCGCTGTTCTCTGCGAACCTCGACAAGATTGTCTCCGGCGGCTGGCTGCCGTTGACGCTCGGTCTGGTGATGTTCATCGTTATGACCACCTGGAAAAGCGAGCGTTTCCGCCTGCTGCGCCGCATGCACGAGCACGGGAACTCTCTGGAGGCGATGATCGCTTCTCTGGAAAAATCCCCGCCGGTCCGCGTGCCGGGCACCGCGGTGTATATGTCTCGCGCGCTGAACGTCATCCCGTTTGCGCTGATGCATAACCTCAAGCACAACAAGGTCCTGCACGAGCGCGTGATCCTGCTGACGCTGCGCACCGAAGATGCGCCTTACGTTCACAACGTGCGTCGCGTGCAAATCGAGCAGCTGTCCCCGACCTTCTGGCGCGTGGTGGCGAGCTACGGCTGGCGTGAAACGCCAAACGTGGAAGAGGTGTTCCACCGCTGCGGCCTGGAAGGGCTGAGCTGCCGCATGATGGAGACGTCGTTCTTTATGTCGCACGAGTCGCTGATCATCGGCAAGCGCCCGTGGTATCTGCGCCTGCGCGGCAAGCTGTACCTCATCCTGCAGCGTAACGCCCTGCGCGCGCCTGACCAGTTTGAGATCCCGCCTAACCGCGTGATTGAGCTGGGCACGCAGGTCGAGATCTAATCCCTTCTGAAAATGCCGGGTGGCGCTGCGCTTACCCGGCCTACCAAACCCCTTGCCAACCCACGATAATTGTCTCCATATTTCACTTAGCGAAACGTTTCGACGTTGATCACAATTCTGTTACGTGATGATGGTTTTCTGAACATTTCTGGCGCTACACTACCTTCAGCGAAACGTTTCGCTAGTGGAGCAAGAAAATGAAGAAAGGCACGGTACTTAACTCAGAAATCTCATCGGTTATTTCCCGTCTTGGGCATACCGATACGCTGGTGGTTTGCGATGCAGGCTTACCGGTTCCGCGCAGCACAACCCGTATCGATATGGCGTTAACGCAGGGCGTTCCTTCGTTTATGCAGGTACTGGAAGTCGTGACCGCGGAGATGCAGGTTGAGGCGGCCATTCTCGCGGCGGAAATCAAACAACATAATCCGCAACTCCACGAAACGTTGCTTAAGTTTATTGAGCAACTGCAACAACACCAGGGAAACACCATCGAAATTCGTTACACGACGCACGAACAGTTCAAACAACAAACCGCAGATAGTCAGGCGGTGATTCGCAGCGGGGAGTGCTCCCCGTATGCGAATATCATTCTCTTTGCTGGCGTCACCTTCTGAGGCCATCATGGACGCATTACTGCAACTCAAAGGGATCGATAAGTCGTTCCCGGGCGTAAAAGCCCTCTCCGGCGCGGCGCTGAACGTCTACCCCGGGCGCGTGATGGCGCTGGTGGGCGAAAACGGCGCCGGCAAATCCACCATGATGAAGGTGCTGACCGGTATCTACCAGCGCGATGCGGGTTCGCTGCTATGGCTGGGTAAAGAGACCACCTTCAATGGCCCGAAATCCTCTCAGGAAGCCGGTATTGGCATTATCCACCAGGAGCTGAACCTGATCCCGCAGCTCACGATTGCCGAGAACATCTTCCTTGGCCGCGAGTTTGTGAACCGCTTCGGCAAGATCGACTGGAAAACCATGTATGCCGAAGCGGACAAGCTGCTGGCGAAGCTAAACCTGCGCTTTAAGAGCGACCGCCTGGTCGGCGATCTCTCTATTGGCGACCAGCAGATGGTGGAAATCGCGAAGGTGCTGAGCTTTGAGTCCAAAGTCATCATCATGGATGAACCGACCGACGCCCTGACCGATACCGAAACCGAATCCCTGTTCCGCGTGATCCGCGAGCTGAAATCGCAGGGGCGCGGGATTGTCTATATCTCTCACCGCATGAAAGAGATCTTCGAAATCTGCGATGACGTCACCGTCTTCCGCGACGGGCAGTTTATTGCCGAGCGCGAAGTGGCCACGCTGACCGAAGATACGCTCATCGAAATGATGGTGGGACGTAAGCTTGAAGACCAGTATCCGCATCTGGATAAGCTGCCTGGCGAGATCCGCCTGAAGGTAGATAACCTCTGCGGTCCGGGCGTGAACGACGTGACCTTTACCCTGCGCCAGGGCGAGATCCTGGGCGTGGCGGGCCTGATGGGCGCGGGACGTACCGAGCTGATGAAAGTGCTGTACGGCGCGCTGCCGCGCACCAGCGGCTATGTCACCCTCGACGGTCATGAAGTGGTCACCCGCTCCCCGCAGGATGGTCTTGCAAACGGCATCGTCTACATTTCCGAAGACCGCAAGCGCGACGGCCTGGTGCTCGGCATGTCGGTTAAAGAGAACATGTCCCTGACCGCGCTGCGCTATTTCAGCCATAGCGGCGGCAGCCTGAAGCACAAAGACGAGCAGCAGGCGGTCAGCGATTTTATCCGCCTCTTTAACGTTAAAACCCCGTCGATGGAGCAGGCGATTGGCCTGTTGTCCGGTGGGAATCAGCAGAAAGTGGCGATTGCCCGCGGGCTGATGACGCGCCCGAAAGTGTTGATCCTCGACGAGCCCACCCGCGGCGTGGACGTGGGGGCGAAGAAAGAGATCTATCAGCTGATTAACCAGTTCAAGGCCGACGGTCTGAGCATCATTCTGGTCTCTTCCGAGATGCCAGAAGTATTAGGCATGAGCGATCGCATTATCGTCATGCATGAAGGGCATCTCGGCGGTGAATTCACTCGCGAGCAGGCCACCCAGGAAGTTCTGATGGCTGCCGCTGTGGGCAAGCTTAATCGCGTGAATCAGGAGTAAGAAGATGACTACCCAGGCTGTTTCTGGTCGCCGCTATTTCACAAAGGCGTGGCTGATGGAGCAAAAATCGCTGATTGCCCTGCTGGTGCTGATCGCGATTGTGTCGACCATGAGCCCGAATTTCTTCACCGTGAATAACCTGTTCAACATTCTGCAGCAAACGTCGGTGAACGCCATTATGGCGGTCGGCATGACGCTGGTGATTTTGACCTCGGGTATCGATCTGTCCGTCGGTTCCCTGCTGGCGCTCACCGGTGCGATCGCCGCTTCGATTGTCGGCATTGAAGTCAACGCGCTGGTGGCCGTTGCCGCTGCCCTGGCGGCAGGCGCGGCGATTGGCGCCGTCACCGGCGTGATTGTGGCGAAAGGCCGCGTTCAGGCGTTTATCGCCACGCTGGTGATGATGCTGCTGCTGCGCGGTGTGACCATGGTTTACACCAACGGCAGCCCGGTCAACACCGGCTTCACCGATAACGCGGATCTGTTTGGCTGGTTCGGTATCGGTCGCCCGCTGGGCGTTCCGACGCCGGTCTGGATCATGGCTATCGTCTTCCTGGCGGCGTGGTACATGCTGCACCACACCCGTCTGGGCCGTTATATCTATGCGCTGGGCGGTAACGAAGCGGCAACGCGCCTGTCCGGTATCAGCGTTAATAAAGTCAAAATTATCGTTTACTCCCTGTGCGGCCTGCTGGCGTCACTGGCAGGTATCATCGAAGTGGCGCGTCTTTCTTCCGCGCAGCCGACGGCGGGTACGGGATATGAGCTGGATGCTATCGCGGCAGTGGTTCTGGGCGGTACGAGTCTCGCGGGCGGTAAAGGTCGCATTGTTGGGACATTGATCGGCGCACTGATTCTCGGTTTCCTGAATAATGGTTTGAATTTGTTAGGTGTTTCCTCCTATTACCAGATGATCGTTAAGGCAGTGGTGATTTTGCTGGCGGTACTGGTAGACAACAAAAAACAGTAACTGACGACACTACAGGACATCTTAGATATGAACATGAAAAAACTGGCTACCCTGGTTTCTGCTGTCGCGCTGAGCGCAACCGTAAGTGCTAACGCCATGGCGAAAGATACCATTGCGCTGGTTGTCTCTACCCTGAACAACCCGTTCTTCGTCTCCCTGAAGGACGGTGCGCAGAAAGAAGCGGACAAACTGGGCTACAACCTGGTGGTGCTGGATTCCCAGAACAACCCGGCGAAAGAGCTGGCTAACGTTCAGGACTTAACCGTTCGCGGCACCAAAATTCTGCTGATCAACCCAACCGACTCTGACGCCGTAGGTAACGCCGTGAAGATGGCAAACCAGGCGAAGATCCCGGTCATCACCCTGGACCGTCAGGCAACCAAAGGCGACGTGGTGAGCCACATTGCTTCTGATAACGTGCTGGGCGGTAAAATCGCCGGTGATTACATCGCGAAGAAAGCCGGTGAAGGCGCGAAAGTTATCGAACTGCAGGGGATTGCCGGTACGTCCGCCGCGCGTGAGCGTGGTGAAGGCTTCCAGCAGGCCGTGGCTGCGCACAAATTCAACGTGCTGGCGAGCCAGCCAGCAGACTTTGACCGTACTAAAGGCCTGAACGTCATGCAGAACCTGCTGACCGCACATCCTGATGTACAGGCGGTATTCGCCCAGAACGACGAAATGGCGCTGGGCGCGCTGCGCGCGCTGCAGACCGCAGGTAAATCTGATGTGATGGTTGTCGGATTTGACGGCACGCCGGATGGTGAAAAAGCGGTAAATGATGGCAAACTGGCTGCGACCATCGCTCAGCTGCCTGAGCAGATTGGCGCGACTGGCGTTGAAACTGCCGACAAAGTGCTGAAGGGCGAAAAAGTTCAGGCCAAATATCCGGTTGACCTGAAGCTGGTCATCAAGCAGTAAAAGGCGAATCAGGCAGTCGCTGGCTGCCTGAGGGACACCAATAAAGAAAAGTGTGGCATACGCCACCGGGTAATACCGGTGGCGCTCTCAGATGGACAACCCAACCATGAAAACCGCAGGCAACCTCGTCGTCCTTGGCAGCATCAATGCCGATCACATTCTTAACCTTGAATCGTTCCCGACCCCGGGCGAAACCGTCACCGGTAGCCAGTATCAGGTCGCTTTTGGCGGTAAAGGCGCAAACCAGGCCGTCGCTGCCGGTCGCAGCGGGGCGAATATTGCGTTTATCGCCTGCACGGGGGATGACGATACCGGCGAGCGCGTACGTAAACAGCTGGCAAGCGACAACATTGATATCGCACCGGTTAGCGTTGTGGCAGGGGAATCTACCGGCGTGGCGCTGATTTTCGTTAATGCTGAAGGTGAGAATGTCATCGGTATTCATGCTGGCGCTAACGCCGCGCTGACGACGGATCGCGTTGAAGCGCAGCGTGCAATCATCGCCGAAGCCGAAGCCCTGCTGATGCAGCTGGAGTCACCGGTTGAAAGCGTGCTGGCCGCCGCCAACATTGCGCATGAAAATCATACCACTGTCGTACTTAACCCGGCCCCTGCGCGTGTATTATCAGACGAGCTGCTGGCGCTGGTGGACATCATTACGCCGAACGAAACCGAAGCCGAAAAGCTGACGGGCATTCGCGTTGAAAATGATGATGATGCCGCGAAAGCCGCGCGTGCACTGCACGATAAGGGCATCGGCACCGTGATTATCACCCTGGGCAGCCGTGGGGTGTGGGCAAGCGTCAATGGCGAAGGCCGCCGCGTGCCGGGCTTTAAGGTCAAAGCGATTGACACCATCGCAGCGGGAGATACCTTCAATGGTGCGCTGGTGACCGCGCTGCTGGAAGGCAAGAGAATGGATGACGCTATTCGCTTCGCACACGCTGCCGCCGC
The DNA here is from genome assembly GCF_047530215.1 of Enterobacter sp. 01-M-03-SI-ECC. NCBI lineage: Bacteria > Pseudomonadati > Pseudomonadota > Gammaproteobacteria > Enterobacterales > Enterobacteriaceae > Enterobacter > Enterobacter sp. 01-M-03-SI-ECC. The sequence continues at coordinate 3,703 of NZ_JBLKDA010000031.1, read as the reverse complement.
GATTGCGGTGACGCGCAAGGGCGCCCAGCCTTCCGTTCCGTGGCGAAAAGAGATCGATGAATTCTTAAGTCAGCAGGGGTAACGCTTGGCCACAATGAAAGATGTCGCCCGCATGGCGGGCGTTTCTACCTCGACGGTCTCTCACGTTATTAACAACGATCGCTTCGTCAGCGAGGCGATTCGGGAGAAAGTTGAAGCCGCGGTAAAAGATCTCAACTATGCGCCGTCAGCGCTGGCGCGCAGCCTTAAGCTCAACCAGACGCGCACCATCGGTATGCTGATTACCGCCAGTACCAACCCCTTTTATTCAGAACTGGTTCGCGGCGTGGAGCGCAGCTGCTTCGAGCGCGGGTACAGCCTGGTGCTGTGCAATACCGAAGGGGACGAGCAGCGCATGAACCGCAACCTGGAAACGCTGATGCAAAAACGCGTCGACGGGCTACTGCTGCTCTGCACCGAAACGCACCAGCCCTCGAAAGAGATTATCCAGCGCTACCCTTCGATTCCCACCGTGATGATGGACTGGGCGCCGTTCGACGGAACCAGCGATCTCATTCAGGATAACTCCCTGCTGGGCGGTGATATGGCGACTCAGTATCTGATCGATAAAGGCTATACCCGCATCGCCTGTATTACCGGTCCGCTGGACAAAACCCCGGCGCGTTTGCGTCTGGAAGGGTATCTCTCAGCTATGGAGCGAGCCGGGCTCGCCATTCCTGATGGCTACCGGATCACCGGCGACTTTGAATTTAACGGTGGCTTCGAGGCAATGCAGACACTCCTGACGCAGGCGCAGCGTCCGCAGGCGGTTTTTATTGGTAACGATGCGATGGCGTTTGGTGCCTATCAGGCGCTGTATCAGGCGGGGCTACGCGTGCCGGACGATATGGCGGTGATTGGCTACGATGATATCGAACTTGCCCGTTACATGACGCCGCCGCTGACCACCATTCATCAGCCGAAGGATGAACTGGGCGAGCTGGCCATCGATGTGCTGATCCACCGTATGGCGCAGCCCACGCTGCAACAGCAGCGCCTGCAGCTTACTCCTGTTCTGATGGAACGCGGTTCGGTTTAGCCTTTTCTTTGTGACGCTCTTTAATCAGGTTTCGGCCGTCTTTCGGTTTTAACAGCATAAAGACCAGCGCCGATACCACGGTAAGTGCGCCCATGGTGATAAAGGTATAGTGGAACTGCTCAACGGTATTTGCGCTGTCGAAACCTTCATAAAACCTCAGCACCGCTGCACTCACGGCAACCCCTAAGCTGATCGACAGCTGCTGCGTTACCGCCAGCACGCTGTTGCCGCTGCTGGCGTTCTCGTCAGTCAGATCGGCGAGGGTGATGGTGTTCATCGACGTGAACTGCGTCGACATCGCCATGCCTAACACAAACAGCGGCAGGATCAGCATCCAGACGGGTAACGCGGCGGACTGTAGCGAGAACTGCGCAATCATCAGACCGATAAAGACCGTCACGCCAACTAACGTTTTACGATAGCCAAACCAGCGCAGCACCTGCGTCACGGTGGATTTTGCCAGAATCGAGCCCATTGCCGTGGGCGCCATCATGCAGCCGGCAATCAGGGCCGGATAGCCAAAACCGACCTGCAGCATCAACGGCATCAGGAACGGTACGCAACCCGTCCCCAGACGAGACGCAATGTTGCCCGCAATCCCGACGGAAAACGTTCGGGTGTTAAAGAGCCCCAGGGAGATTAACGGCGTCGGGTGACGGCGCGCGTGACGTATATAAAGAAGGAATAGCAAAATACCGCCGAGAATCACGGAAAGTGCAATCCACGTCGCGACGATCTTCTCGCCAAACAGCTCCATCCCGCTGGAAAATAACACCAGGCTCAGGCCAAACAGGAAAAAGCCGCCCATGTCAAAGCTGCGCCTTGGCGTGGTGAAGTTCGGCATATATTTGCGGGCATACAGCAGCCCCGCAATGCCAATCGGAATATTAATCAGGAAGATCCAGTGCCAGCTTGCCCAGGTGACAAACACGCCGCCGAGTACCGGGCCAAGTATCGGGCCAACCAGCCCCGGCATGGTGACGAAGTTGAGCACGGGAAGCAGTTCGCTTCGAGGGTAAGCTCGCAGTAGGGCAAGGCGCGCCACCGGCATCATCATCGCGCCGCCAATACCCTGTAATACGCGGAAGATGACCAGCTCCGTTAAGGACGAGGAGAGCGCACAGGCCAGCGAACCGAGCGTAAAGAGCGTGACGGCCAGCATGAAAACTCTGCGGGTGCCGAAGCGGTCGGCCAGCCAGCCGCTGACCGGGATCAGCATGGCGACCGTCAGGGTGTAGCTGATGATGGCGGACTGCATCGCCAGCGGGGAACGGTTGAGGCTTTGCGCAATAGCGGGAAGGGCGGTGTTGAGGATGGTGGCATCCAGTGCCTGCATAAAAAACGCCATGGCTGCAATCCACGGCAATCCGGCCATGCTGCGCGCTTTTTTCTTCTTCATTTATTTACCTGCTGGTGGGTGGGCGCGGCCAGCAATGCCTGGCACGCGCTCAGGGCTCGCTGCCCGTCGCTTTCCTGAATGGCATCCACTATCGCCTGATGCAAATCCAGTTTTACCACTTCGTTGTGCGTAATAGAGGTAAAGTAGGTGTGATACACCGAATGGAATAAAGAGGCAAAAGAGGTGAGGAACGGATTGGCGCTCATTATATAGATATGTTCATGCCAGGCCATATCGACCTCAACCCAGCGTTCGCGGTTGAAGTTTTTTTTCAGGAACACCATCTCTTCCATCAACGCGTTAAGCTGCGCTTTTTGCTCTGCCGTTCCTAGCGTGGCGGCAAGCAGACACGCCTGAGGTTCAAGGCTGCTGCGCATCACCAGAAAGTGATCGACGACCTGATGAAAGTTCTCTTCCGTCATCCACCAGGAGAGCAGCTCCTGATCGAGAAAATTCCAGTTGCTCTGTGGCATCACGCGTGTGCCAATGCGAGGACGTGGAAGCACCATACCTTTTGCCGTCAGGGTTTTCACCGCTTCGCGCACGGCGGTCCGGCTCACCCCAAAGTGCTCACCCAGCTCCATTTCGCCCGGCAGGATGCTACCCGGGGCATATTTACCCGCTAAAATCCGCTGAGCCAGCTTTTCTGCCAGCACATACGACAGGTTTTTTTGGGCGGCCAGCTGTTGTGCGCTTAATGGCATCGCGTTCATTCCTTAAAGATTCATGCTGATAATTATGCCACCTCGAATGTGATTGTGGTTGCAGATACATCAAATAGAACAATTTGTAGCTTGATTTCACGTCTATTGGTGAAAAAAAACGCGGATGAAAAGTTTTTTTAAATTTCCTCTTGTCACGTCGGAATAACTCCCTATAATGCGCCTCCACTGACACGGAACAACGGCTTACAGGCCGCCGGATTAGCGGGGTTCAGAGATGAACGCCAACAGAGAAAAGCGAAAATAAACGCTTGACTCTGAAGCGGGAAAGCGTAATATGCACACCCCGCGCCGCTGCGAAAAGCGAAGCGGCACAGCTCTTTAACAATTTATCAGACAATCTGTGTGGGCACTCAAAGTGACATGGATTCTTAACGTCCTCGGACGAAAAATGAATACCAAGTCTCTGAGTGAACATACGTAATTCATTACGAAGTTTAATTCACGAGCATCAAACTTAAATTGAAGAGTTTGATCATGGCTCAGATTGAACGCTGGCGGCAG
>NZ_JBLKDA010000030.1:0-45599 GCF_047530215.1 Enterobacter sp. 01-M-03-SI-ECC | reverse complement strand
CAGCTTATTCCTTCAGGCTATCGGGTCGGGCATGAGCCTGCATCCCTGCAGGCCACGCCCTCTCGGCGCATCCCTGCGCCTCGCCCCGGCCTTCCGGAAACGCTTCGGCGATTTACAGCCGGACCGGGGCATCGCTGTAAGGCATTTATAACCCTGATGGCACATACATTGCTTTAGGTTTGAAAATTACTGGGGATTTCTCAGCCCACGGGGAGAGGGAGAAAACATTAAAAAAGGCAACTTACGTTGCCTTTTTGCTTTTATTTTGCGTCGGTCGCCGTGCCGTTAGCATGCCAGTCAAACACGCCGAACTCGAAGCCCTTCAGGTCGCCCTTCTCATCCCAGGACAGCGGCCCCATGACGGTATCCACCTTATTCGCTTTCAGCCATTTGGCAATTTCCGCCGGATCGGCTGACTGGTTCAGGCCCGCCTGCAGCGACTGCAGCGCCGCGTAGGTGGTCCAGACGAACGCGCCGCTAGGATCCTGTTTCTTCGCCTTGATGGCATCTACGACAGGTTTGTTCGCAGGGACCTGGTCATAGTTCTTCGGCTTGGTCACCAGCAGGCCTTCGGCTGATTCACCCGCAATGTTAGACAGGGACACGTTCGCCACGCCTTCCGGGCCCATAAACTGGGTTTTCAGGCCCGCCGCGCGCGCCTGGCGCAGGATCTGGCCCATTTCCGGGTGGTAGCCACCGTAGTATACGAAGTCGATGTTCTCTTTCTTCAGACGCGCCACCAGCGTGGAGAAGTCTTTCTCACCGGCGGTGATCCCGTCGAAGAACACCACGTCGGCATTGGCTTTCTTGAGGTTGTCCTGCACTGAACGCGCCAGACCTTCACCGTACTGCTGCTTGTCATGAACGATGGCAATGCGCTTCGGCTTCACTTTTTCGACGATGTATTTCGCCGCGGTTGGGCCCTGATCGGAGTCCAGACCGGTGGTGCGCAGGGTCAGCTTGTAGCCGCGTGCGGTCAGCTCCGGCGCGGTCGCCGCCGGGGTGATCATCAGGATACCTTCGTCTTCGTAGATGTCAGACGCGGGCTGAGTTGAAGAAGAGCACAGGTGGCCGATAACGTATTTGATCCCGTCGTTCACCACTTTGTTCGCGACCGCGACCGCCTGTTTCGGGTCACAGGCATCATCATATTTTACGATCTGCAGCTTTTCGCCCTTAATACCGCCTTTGGCATTAATGTCTGCAACCGCCTGCTCGGCACCCGTGAACTCCTGGTCACCGTACTGCGCTACCGGACCGGACATGGCGCCAACCACAGCCACCTTAATGTCTGCCTGCGCCATGGTGCTGAATGCCAACGCGATACATCCTGCCAGTAACGCTTTACCCTTCATGTTCATCCTGAGATTCCCCATTATTATGGTTATTACGATTGTTGTGATGTTGTTGTGCAGCGCTTTATGTCAATTATAGGTGTGCTGTTCGCGCTTTTTCAGCATACTCTGCTAAAACATACCCGATTTTTATGATATTGGAATAGCTAATTTGAAATGAATATATGCCAGGCCCGGCCGGGATTTCTGCCGGGCATGTGGCTTTAACGTGTCAGCGAGGCGGAGATAATGTCCAGCGCTTTACGGAACTGCGCTTCAGGAATAGTCAGCGGATAGAGGAAACGAATCACGTTGCCGTAGACGCCGCAGCTCAGCAGAAGCAGCCCTTCCTGCAGCGCCCGCTCCTGCACCTGGCGAGTGAATTCCGGCGAAGGATGCCCCGTTTGCGGGTCGTTAAACTCCACCGCCACCATCGAGCCCTGCGCGCGAATATCCGCGATATACGGGCAGTGTTCCTTCGCCTTGTTCAGCACCTCCACAAGGTGATGGCCAAGATGCGCCGAGCGCGTGCAGAGATCCTCTTCTTCAATCACGTCGAGCACGGCATGCGCTGCGGCAATCGCCAGCGGGTTCCCGGCGTAGGTCCCGCCCAGCCCGCCCGGCGCGGGCGCATCCATCACCTCAGCACGGCCCGACACCGCCGAGAGCGGCATCCCGCCCGCCAGGCTTTTTGCCATGGTGATCAGATCGGGCTTCACGCAGTGGTGCTCCATCGAGAACAGCTTGCCGGTACGGGCAAAGCCGCTTTGCACCTCGTCGGCAATCAGCAAAATGCCGTGGGTATCGCACAGGCTGCGCAGCGCCTGCATAAAATCAGCGGGCGCGATGTTGAAACCGCCCTCTCCCTGCACCGGTTCGAGAATAATCGCCGCAACCTGGTCCGGCGCGATATCCGCCTTAAAGATGCGCTCCAGGCTTTTTAGCGCTTCCGCCGTGCTGACGCCGTGCAGTTCATTGGGGTACTGCGCGTGATACACCGAGCCGGGGAACGGGCCGAAGCCGATCTTGTACGGCGCAACCTTGCCGGTCAGCGCCATGGTCATAAAGGTGCGGCCGTGGAACGCGCCGCCAAAGGTGATAAGGCCGGGACGGTGGGTATACGCCCGGGCAATTTTGACGGCGTTTTCAACCGCTTCTGCTCCCGTTGAGAAAAAGGCCGTTTTCGCCGGGCCGTCAATTGGCACGCGTGCGTTGATGCGTTCGGCAAGCGAGACATAGCCTTCATAGGGGACAATCTGGTAGGCCGTATGGGTAAAGGCGTGGAGTTGTTTTTCGATGGCGGAAATGACTCTGGGATGGCGATGGCCGGTATTCAGCACCGCGATCCCCGCGGCGAAGTCGATGTACTCGTTGCCCTCGACGTCCCACACCGTGGCGTTGTCGGCTTTATCGGCATAGAAGTTACACATCACGCCGATGCCTCGCGGCGTCGCCTGTAAACGCCGGTCGTTGAGTTCGTTGTTTTTCACCCTGTCCCCCTGAGAAAGTCGCCTGCTTAGCGCATCAGTAAGTGTTTGCCAGGGGGAAGGAATTCGCCAGAGCGGGGGATAAAAAAACAAAACCCCCGGACTCTCATCCAGGGGTTCTCGATGTACTTCGCGAAAATTACGCTTCGATAGCGGCGCGAAGTTTTTTCATGGCGTTCTTTTCAAGCTGACGAACGCGTTCCGCAGAGACGCCGTAGCGGTCGGCCAGCTCCTGCAGCGTGGACTTGTTGTCTTCGTCCAGCCAGCGGGCGCGGATAATATCCTGGCTACGTTCGTCGAGGCCTTCCATCGCATGGGTCAGCTTGTTCGCGGCCTGATCTTCCCAGTTGTCCTCTTCAATGCCGTCGGCAAAGTTAGAGGTTTTATCCTGCAGATACAGAACCGGTGCCATAGGCTGGCTGTCAGATGCGTCGTCGTCGGAGGACATATCAAAGGTCATGTCCTGCGCGGCCATACGGGATTCCATCTCACGCACGTCTTTGCTGGAAACACCCAGCTCGCGCGCCACCATTTCCACTTCATCCTGATTGAACCAGCCCAGACGCTGCTTGGTTTTACGCAGGTTGAAGAACAGCTTGCGTTGCGCTTTTGTCGTGGCGACCTTCACGATACGCCAGTTGCGCAGCACGTATTCATGAATTTCTGCTTTGATCCAGTGCACGGCGAAGGAGACGAGTCGCACACCCACTTCCGGGTTAAAGCGACGCACAGCCTTCATCAGGCCGATGTTACCTTCCTGAATCAAGTCCGCCTGCGGCAGGCCATAGCCCGCGTAATTACGAGCAATGTGAACAACAAAGCGCAGGTGAGACAGGATCAGCTTTTTCGCTGCTTCCAGATCGCCCTGGTAATGCAGCTTTTCAGCAAGCTCCTTTTCTTCCTCGGCCGTCAACATCGGCCAGGTGTTCGCAGCCCGGATGTAAGATTCCAGGTTACCAACAGGGGCTAAAGCTAAAGTTTGCATTTCTTTGGTCATTCATTCCTCTCAATGTTTCTTCTGGTCCAGGCTGTCCCCGTCAGGCAACAACCATGCCAAAGCGTTTGAGCAACGAGATTAGCATTCACTCTTTTATCAGACAGTGATTTTATCCACAAGTTCCAGGTGCAACGGTGAATAAATTACGCACAAAATGTGACATGAAGATGATACTGCGGGAAAGAGAAACAGGGACATCTTTCCCTGCAGAGCAAACACCTCGGTGCAGGGAAAGATTATATCACGCTTTTATTAGTCGGGAGTAAAGTGACGTAAATGTTGAACGGTTGCCAGCCAGGCTGCCACCCACCCAATCATCGAGCACACCAGCAGCAGTAACAGGCACTCGTCGAACCCTAAGCCGCTGATATTAAACTTGGTTCCGAAAACCTGCGCCACTTCCGTTACGGCAGACGAAAGCCGCATCACCAAAATTTCTGATAATATCAGTGAAAGAAATGCGCCGGAAAAACCGAGCAACGCGCCGCCATAGAGGAACGGACGGAGGATGAAGCCATCCGTCGCACCAATCAGTTTCTGCACGTTGATGGTATCGCGGCGGGCGAAGATGCTCAGACGCACGCTGTTACCAATGACGAGGAAGACCGCCGCCACCATCAGCACGCCAATCATCGCCGCGACGCGGCCTACCAGCCCTGTCAGAGCAGAGAGACGCGCAAACCAGCTGTCATCCATGCGCACTTCATCAATGCCCTTAATGCGCGTGATGCGATCGCGCAGGGTGTTAAGCGAATCGGTCCCCTGGAAATCCAACTTCGGGATCACCACCGCCACGGCGGGCAGCGGGTTCTCTTCGAGCATGTCCAGCGCGCCGCCAAAGCCAGACCAGTTGCGGAACTCGCCCAGCGCGTCTTCACGGGAGAGATAGTTGACCTTCTCCACCCCCTGCTCGGCCTGAATTTGCCCAACCACCTGCGCCGCCGCGTTATCGTCGAGCGCTTTATCGAGATAGACCGTGATCTGCGGGGACGGATAATACTGTGAGGCCGCCTGGTTGACGTTTTTATAGACCATATAGCAGACGCTTGGCAGCGTCAGAGAGATGGCAATCACCATCACCGTCAGGAACGTCGCCAGCGGTTTGCTTTTCAGGTCCTGCAGCGCGCCGTGGAACGCGTAGCGCACCTGCTCGTTAAACACGTTGGTTTTGCGGGAAGCAGGTTTTGGCGCGGCCTTCTGGCGCTTCGGCGCATTACGATTGCCGTCACCGCCGCCCTGCGGCTTACGGAAGCGGTCAAACCGGTTCCCGAACTGCCGAATCTGGTTTATTGCATCACGCTTATTCACCGTGGCCTCCGTGCAAATGACCGTCGCTCAGGGTCAGCATGCGGTACGAACGACGGGAAATGAGTCCGATGTCGTGCGTCGCCATCAATACGGTGACCCCCACGCGGTTAAACTCCTCAAACAGACGCAAAATCCCTTCTGACAGGGCATCGTCCAGGTTACCGGTCGGTTCATCCGCCAGCAGCACGGCAGGCTTGTTCACCACCGCGCGAGCGATGCCCACGCGCTGCTGTTCACCGCCGGAGAGCTGGATCGGGAAGTTCTTCGCTTTGTCCAGCAGCCCGACCTTATCCAGCGCCGCGGAGACGCGACGGCGGATATCGTCATAGCTGGCACCGGCAATAATCAGCGGAATGGCCACGTTATCGAAAACGGTGCGATCCATCAGCAGGTGGTGATCCTGGAAAATCATGCCGATCTGACGACGCAGGAACGGCACTTCGCGGTTTTTCAGGCGGCTGATCTCATGGCCGCCGAAAAAGATTTTCCCGGCGCTTGGCCGCTCGATCCCACAGATAAGCTTGAGCAGGGTACTTTTCCCCGCGCCGGAATGGCCGGTCAGGAATGCCATCTCGCCCGGCTGCAGGTGGAAAGTGACCCCCTGCAGCGCTTGTCTCCCACCGAGATAGGCCTTGCTGACGTGTTCAAAGCGAATCATTGTTAGTCCTCTCGGGCAAATAATGCCTCAATAAAGTCGTCCGCCTTAAACGGACGTAAATCCTCAATACGCTCGCCCACACCGATGTAGCGGATTGGAATGCCGAACTGGTCGGCCACGGAGAAGATCACCCCGCCTTTCGCGGTGCCGTCCAGTTTGGTCAGCGCAATCCCCGTCAGTCCTACCGCTTCATGGAACAGCTTCGCCTGGCTGATGGCGTTCTGTCCGGTGCTGGCATCAATGGTCAGCATAATTTCATGCGGTGCGTCTTCGTCCAGCTTCTTCATGACGCGAACGATTTTCTTCAGCTCTTCCATCAGGTGCGATTTGTTCTGCAAACGCCCTGCGGTATCGGCAATCAGCACGTCCACGTTGCGCGCCTTCGCCGCCTGGATGGCGTCGAAGATCACGGATGCGGAATCCGCGCCGGTGTGCTGGGCAATCACCGGAATATTGTTGCGCTGGCCCCAAACCTGCAGCTGCTCAACCGCCGCCGCGCGGAAGGTATCCCCCGCCGCCAGCATCACCGATTTACCCTGCTGCTCGAACTGACGCGCCAGCTTGCCGATGGTGGTGGTTTTACCCACGCCGTTCACGCCGACCATCAGAATAACAAATGGCGTTTTGCCTTCAATATTAAGCGGTTCGTCAACTTTTGCGAGAATTTCACCCATCTCGTCTTTCAGCAGGCCGTACAGCGCTTCGGCGTCGCGCAGCTGTTTGCGGCTCGCTCCTTCTGTCAGGTTGGCGATGATCTTACGGGTGGTGTCCACGCCGACGTCCGCAATCAGCAGCTGTTCTTCCAGCTCTTCAAAGAGATCGTCGTCGATCTTCTTGCCGCGGAACAGGCTGATAAATCCGGAACCTAAGTTTTCTTTGGTTTTCAGCAGGCTGCGCTTCAGGCGGGCGAAGAAACCTTCTTTGGTCGGTTTTTCCTGCTCCTGAACGCTCTCTTCTTCCGGTTCTTCTTCCACCGGCACGACGATGACCGCGTCTTCCGCGGCTTCCGCCGCCAGCGCCTGGGCTTCTAGCTCTTCGTCGGTCAGCTCTGGCTCAAGCGCCGCCTCTTCTTCCACCGCCTCAACAATTTCAACGGTTTCCGCTTCGGCCTGCCACTCTTCGGCTGACACCTCTTCGGCCTTCACCTCTTCCGGCAGCGGCAGCTCTTCGTGTTCAATAACGGCCTGCGGCGCGTCGGCAACGTCTTCAACGACAACCGGTTCTGGCTTCTCGCTCTCCTGAACCTGCTCCGTGACTTCAACCACCTCTTGTGCAAAGGATTCAATCTCTTCTTTGCTGTGCGCCGTTTCTTCCGCTTCGACTACCGCGGCGGTTTCTACAGGCGTTTCAGGCTGCGACGGCTCTTCAACGGCTTGTTGCTCTTCGGTTTTCTGTTCTGTTTCTTGCTCTTTTTCACCGAAGCCCAGCCAGGAAAAGAAGCCACGTTTTTTTTGTTTTGCCATCTGCGACTACACTCCTCGCGGCGCTATATACATGGAAGCTAAAAAAATGATGAAATAGTCTAACACTTTACTTAATTGACATCACCGCCCGCAATCGCAGGCCAATTGTTAACAGAGCTTTCCTGAGATGAAGAAACCCAACCGCGCCCCGGCCGGTCAAATTCGTATTATCGGCGGTCAGTGGCGAGGCCGGAAATTACCGGTGCCGGATAGCCCCGGTTTACGCCCTACTACCGACCGCGTGCGCGAGACGCTGTTTAACTGGCTGGCCCCGTCAATGGTAGACGCCCGCTGCCTGGACTGCTTCGCCGGAAGCGGCGCGCTCGGGCTGGAAGCGCTGTCGCGCTATGCCGCCAGCGCGACGCTGCTGGAGATGGAGCGCGGCGTGGCGCAGACGCTGCAGCAAAATCTGGCGACGCTGAAGGCGAGCAACGCGAAAGTAGTGAACACCAACACGCTGAGTTTTCTTACGCAGAAAGGCACGCCGCATAACGTGGTGTTTGTCGACCCGCCGTTCCGCAAGGGGCTGCTGGAAGAGACGTTATCCCTGCTGGAGCAAAACGGCTGGCTGGCGGATGATGCATTAATTTACGTTGAAAGCGAGGTGGAAAACGGTTTACCGCCGGTTCCCGCTCACTGGGATCTGCACCGCGAAAAGGTCGCCGGTCAGGTTGCCTATCGTCTTTATCACCGTCAGGCACAAGGAGGCCCCGATGCCGGTACTGATTAACCTGGGACGTTTGCTGATGCTGGGCGTCTGGGCATTTTTACTGCTCAATCTGGTGCACCCGTTCCCGCGCCCGATGAACATTTTCGTTAACGTGGCGCTGATTTTCACCTCGTTCATGCACGCCCTGCAGATGGTGATGCTGAAAAACGGCCTGCCGAAAGACGGCCCGCAGATGACCGGCTGGCAGCAGCTGCGCGTGTTTATCTTCGGCGTGTTTGAGCTGCTGGTGTGGATGAAGAAGTTTAAGGCGCAGGTGAAGAAGTAAGGTGCGCGCTATCGCCCGGTGGCGCTTCGCTTACCGGGCCTACGGAACCCTGCAGGCCGGGCAAACGCAGTGCCGCCCGGCGTTACCGCTCCGGTGCAAACCCTTCAAATCGCGACCCTTTGTAGCTCAGCGCCCCTTTCTCCCCCACCGTCAGCTGATGGTACTGCTGCGCCTCCAGGCGGAAGGTCATCTCGAGGCCGCCCGTTTCCGGCTTAAAGCTCGCCTCATAGCGCATTGCCGCGCCCGCAGGCTTCACCTGCTGCTGGCGCGAGCGGCGGTCGTTGAGCGGTTTCTCGCGTTTGTTCGTCACTACCACGCGCTTTTGCACCAGCGGTGCGGCATCGTTATGCGCCTTTTCGCGGCGCTGCTGCACGAAACGGAACGAGGCGGCAATGACGATAATCGCCACCACGATAATGAAAAACAGCGGCATCTTGCTCATTGAAAAATCCCATCAGATTATGCGGAATTCAGGATACCTTGCCTTCCCCGCCATTGCCAAACGCCCGCCCGCGTCACTACACTGGATCAGAAACTGATTATTCAGACTTAACAGATACAGGGAGTTAATATGCTTTGGTCATTTATCGCTGTCTGTTTTTCCGCATGGCTTTATGTCGATGCGTCGTACCGTGGTCCCACCTGGCAGCGCTGGCTGTTTAAACCCGTCACGCTACTGCTGCTCCTGCTGCTTGCCTGGCAAGCACCGATGTTTAACGCCGTCAGCTACCTGGTCCTCGCCGGGCTGTGCGCGTCCCTGATTGGCGATGCCTTGACCCTGCTGCCGCGCCAGCGCCTGCTGTACGCCGTTGGGGCATTTTTCCTGTCGCATCTGCTGTATACCATCTACTTTGCCAGCCAGATGACGCTCTCCTTCTTCTGGCCGCTGCCGCTGGTCCTGCTGGTAATTGGCGCCCTGCTGATCGCGGTGATCTGGTCACGGCTGGAAGAGATGCGTTTGCCGGTCTGCACGTTTATCGCCATGACCCTGGTAATGGTATGGCTGGCCGGTGAACTGTGGTTCTTCCGTCCGACCGCCCCGGCGATGTCCGCGTTTTTCGGCGCCGCGCTGCTGCTGGTCGGCAATATCGTGTGGCTGGGCAGCCACTATCGCCGCCGCTTCCGGGCGGATAACGCGATAGCCGCCGCCTGTTACTTTGCCGGGCACTTCCTGATTGTGCGTTCGCTGTATATTTAAATAGCGCTTGACTCTGGAGTCGACTCCAGAGTGTATGCTGCGGTTAATGAGAAAATTATCATTGCCGGAGACTGCCATGTCGACTCCAGAAATACCTAAAAAAGTCCCTCAATTCTCGGCGCTTAAGCTCAGCCCGGCTCCGTCGAAGGACGACTGCTGCTGCGAAGGCGCGTGCGAAACGCCCACTCAACCCCTCCCAGAAAGCGGCAACCGCTACAGCTGGGTCGTCAACGGCATGGACTGCGCGGCCTGCGCCCGTAAAGTGGAAAACGCGGTGAAGCAGGTGCCGGGCGTGAGCCACGTTCAGGTGCTGTTCGCTACCGAAAAGCTGCTGGTCAGCGCCGATAACGACGTCAGCAAGCAGGTGGAAGCGGCCGTCAGCAAGGCGGGCTATACCCTTCGTAGCGAAACGGCACCCGTTGAAAAAGCCTCCTCGCTGAAAGAAAACCTGCCGCTTATTACCCTCATCATCATGATGGCCCTGAGCTGGGGGCTGGAACAGATTAACCATCCGTTCGGCAACCTGGCGTTTATCGCCACCACGCTGGTCGGGCTGTTCCCGATTGCCCGTCAGGCGCTGCGCCTGATGAAAAGCGGCAGCTGGTTCGCCATCGAAACGCTGATGAGCGTGGCGGCGATCGGCGCGCTGTTCATTGGCGCGACGGCGGAAGCGGCGATGGTGCTGCTGCTGTTCTTAATCGGCGAACGTCTTGAGGGCTGGGCGGCGAGCCGGGCGCGTAAAGGGGTCAGCGCGCTGATGGCGCTGAAGCCGGAAACCGCCACGCGCGTGATTAACGGCGCGCGTGAAACGGTTGCCATCGCGGCGCTGCGCCCGGGTGACGTGATTGAAGTGGCCGCCGGGGGGCGACTGCCTGCCGACGGCGCGCTGCTCACCGCCACCGCAAGCTTTGATGAAAGCGCCCTGACCGGGGAATCCATTCCGATTGAGCGTGCCGCAGGTGAAAAAGTGCCGGCTGGCACCACCAGCGTCGACCGGCTGGTGCAGCTCACCGTGCTTTCCGAGCCGGGCGACAGCGCCATCGACCGTATCCTGAAGCTGATTGAAGAGGCCGAAGAGCGCCGCGCTCCGGTCGAACGCTTTATTGACCGCTTCAGCCGGATCTACACGCCCGCCATCATGCTGGTGGCCCTGCTGGTGACCGTCGTCCCACCGCTGCTCTTCGGCGCGCCGTGGGAGGGCTGGATTTATAAAGGGCTGACGCTGCTGCTGATTGGCTGCCCGTGCGCGCTGGTGATTTCCACCCCGGCGGCGATTACCTCAGGACTGGCAGCTGCGGCACGTCGCGGGGCGCTGATTAAGGGCGGCGCGGCGCTGGAACAGCTGAGCCAGGTCCAGCATATCGCCTTCGACAAAACCGGGACGCTGACCGTCGGCAAGCCGCAGGTGACCGGCGTGTATCCGCAGGACATCAGTGAAGACGAGCTGCTGACGCTGGCCGCCGCCGTCGAGCAGGGCTCCACCCACCCGCTGGCGCAGGCGATTGTGCGCGAAGCGCAGTCGCGCGGGCTGAGCATCCCTCCGGCAACCGCCCAGCGGGCGCTGGTCGGGTCAGGGATTGAGGCCGTCGTTGACGGTAAAAAGGTGCTGATCGTTGCGGCCGGCAAGTCTTCCCATCCTAAGGTTGAGGCGTTAGAACAGACCGGGCAAACCGTCGTGACCGTTATGCAGGACGGCGTGGCGAAGGGAATGCTGGCCCTGCGCGATACCCTGCGCGAAGACGCAAAAGAGGCCGTGGCGGCGCTGCATCAGCTGGGCGTGCAGGGCGTGATCCTCACCGGCGATAACCCTCGCGCGGCGGCGGCCATTGCCGGAGAGCTGGGGCTGGAGTTTAAGGCCGGGCTGCTGCCAGCCGATAAGGTCAGCGCGGTCACGGAGCTGAACGCACGCGCCCCGCTGGCGATGGTCGGTGACGGGATTAACGATGCCCCGGCGATGAAAGCGTCCACCATCGGTATTGCGATGGGCAGCGGTACCGACGTGGCGCTGGAAACAGCCGATGCCGCATTGACGCACAACCGGCTGACCGGCCTGGCACAGATGATTAGCCTGGCGCGCGCGACGCGGGCCAATATCCGGCAGAACATCGGCATCGCGCTCGGGCTGAAGGGGATTTTCCTGGTGACCACCCTGCTGGGCATGACCGGGCTGTGGCTGGCGGTACTGGCGGATACCGGCGCGACGGTGCTGGTGACGGCGAACGCGCTGCGGCTGCTGCGCCGCCGGTAAAAAAGCCGGGTGGCGGCTACGCCTTACCCGGCCTACAATTCGGCACAACACGTAGGCCCGGTAAGCGTCAGCGCCACCGGGCTATTTTTCAGGCGAAGTAGCTCATCGCCAGGCCTAAAAACAGCACCAGACCGACGTAGTTATTATTCATAAACGCCTTGAAGCAGGCGTCGCGCTCGCGCTTCGCAATCAGCTTTTGCTGGTACGCAAACAGCAGACCTGCCACCAGCACGGACCAGTAGAACTCCCAGTTCAGCCCGTTCAGACGGCCAATCGCGACCATCAGCGCCAGTACCGCGACCTGCAGGATACCGATAATCAGCTTGTCCTGACGGCCAAAAAGGATGGCGGTGGATTTAATGCCAATCTTAAGGTCGTCATCGCGGTCGACCATCGCGTACTGCGTGTCGTACGCCACGGCCCAAAGTATGTTCGCCAGGAACATCAGCCAGCAGCTAAGGGGTAAGGACTCACTCACCGCCGCAAACGCCATCGGAATCGACCAGCCGAACGCCGCGCCCAGCACCACCTGAGGCAGGTGGGTGTAGCGCTTCATAAACGGATAGATCCAGGCCAGCGCCAGCGCCGCAACGGAAAGCAGAATGGTCATGGTGTTGAGGGTTAACACCAGCAGGAAAGAGAGCAGCACCAGAATACTGAACAGCACGCGGGCTTCTTTCCCGGTGACCTGTCCGCTGGGTAACGGACGACCGGCAGTACGCTTAACGTGGCCGTCGAATTTACGATCGGCATAGTCATTCACCACGCAGCCCGCCGCACGCATCAGCCAGACCCCGGCCACGAACACGCCAAGGATCCAAAGCGGCGGCACGCCCGGCGTGGCGAGCCACAGCGCCCACAGGGTCGGCCATAGCAACAGGAAAGTGCCAATCGGTTTATCGGTACGCATCAAGCGGTGATACGCCAGCAGCTTATTCTGCGTCAGGCTCCACTCCATTTTTTCTTCCTCTTAGTACAACGGTGATGCCGGTAAAAAAAGCTCCGTCAGAATTAACGGCTTACCGCTCAGGCGAAGGCGGGAACGACGCCCCCAGAGTTCGGCATCACGACCAATCTCAATAAAATCCCGGGTCAGCTCAGACGAGGTGAAAAGGTAACGCCCCAGCGGCGTTTTCCCCAGACGCTGCAGCGCCAGCTCTGGCCCGGAAAGGGTGGACTCAGGCACCACCGTCCGCCCGGCAAGCCACGGCTCACCGTCTGCGCAGAGTAAAATTTCGCGCAGCCAGTAACGAGGCTCTTGCGGCAGCAGCGGCAGCTCGCTGGCGATCTCCTCGCCAGAGACAAACCCTTCCTGAATCAGGGTCACCGTGACCGTTTTATCCTGCTGCTCAAAACGTTTCGTCATGGAATCTTCCAGCAACAACCAGTCCAGTTGCTGAGGATCAAGCGCAGGTATTTGGTCGAAATAGCGCAGTGCACGCAGGCGCAAAAGCGCGGGGTGTGACATGCCAGACTCTCCGATACATAACGTAATGGCATTGTATCGCAGAAACGCGGATTGAGGGGGGCCAAACGTTATTTAACGATCACGATCGCAACATGGATGTAACAGCCTGGCCGAGACGAAAAAAAGTGCGCCCACTCAGGCGCACTAAACTACTGACAAATCAGCACTGTGGGGAAACGGTTACCCCTTGCCTTTTACACTGCTGATAAAGGTGGAACGGGCAGTGGTTGAACCTAAACGTTCGGCTTCATCAAGCAGTTTCAGCGCTTTATCGACATCGCCACGCTTCACCGCCTGCTTAATGGCGTTGTTGAAGTACTCTTCGGTGTCGTTCAGTACCGGCTCCGCCTTCTTCGCCGGGGCAGGCGCTGCGGTCGCTGCCGGTACGGCTGCCGTGGCGGCTGGCGCGGTATAGGCAGGTGCAGCGGTGTTGCCTACGGTGACCGGGCCGTTACCTGAGGAGCCAAACAGCGGGCCGACCAGGACGCTGGACGCGTTGTTCGTTGAGACTTTCAGCTTAAGCAGGCCGTCGGTGACGTGGCGCGCTAACGGATCCGGAATGTCCGGAACAGAGTTACCCGTTCCTTTGGCGTAGGCTTTTGCCGGATCGATAAGCTTCGTGGTCTGCTGCAGATCTTTTTCGGTCGTGAAAACCAGAACATAAATCTTCTGCTGTCCCAGAGCAGGCGTCAGGCGCATTTTGCCTTCCAGACGGTCGGCGCTCATGACGCCAGGCTCCTGGTAACTAAAATACTCGCTTGGGAAGAAGGCAGATGGCGTCAAGTTTTGATCCAGAATCAGCACGTTCGGCGCAAAGACGCTGGTTTGCTTGTTCACTTCGCTGGTTAACGTCAGGGTCAACTCACCAATGTTGGCCGGCACGCTGTAGGCGGCAACCGGTCCGGTGATCCCCGGCACGTTTAGCTGCTGGCCACCCGTCGAAAGCTGTGTCGACTGCGTTTTAGATTGATCGACAGGCGTCCATGTCAGCTGCTGGAGCGCCGCCGCCGGGATAGCCGGCGCAGCGCTGGTATTTTGTGGTACGAAATTCACGTCTGCAAAGGAGACCGCCGGAACACAGGCCATCAGCCCCGCAGAGAGGCACAGCGCGACGAGACTTTTCTTCATTTTCATTGTTATTACCTCTGATAGCAGTGAGCACTGCGGTGGCCAGGCAATAGCGCGCAGTACCCTAAGGAGAGAGGGGCTTGCGCCCCTCTTTCAGGTCATTACGTCAGGTCTAACGAATTACCACCAGATTTCCATCTGGGCACCGAAGGTCCACTCGTCAGAGTCGCCGCGGCTGAAGGTTTTTGCGGAAGTATCGCTGTACGCAACACCAGAGTCATAGCCAGCACCGGAGTTGCTGTTCGCGTAGCCCCATTTCTCATCCCATTTCGCATAGGTTGCGAAGACACGGATCGCCGGACGGGACCAGATGCTGTCGCCAGCCTGCCATTGCTGTGCCAGGGTAATTTTGTACTGGTTGTTGGTGTCGTTAGTTTTCTGAGACTTAACGTTGTCGTAGCCCACTTCAAGCAGGGTACTCATGATTGGCGTCCATTTGTACATAGGACGGACACCCACGGTCCACCATTTAGTACCGTTGTTGTTGTCCAGGTTGATGTCCTGGTACATACCCACGTACATCAGATCCCAGGAGTCGCCCAGAGAGATCGCACCGTGGTCCAGCACGCGCCACATGTCGCCGTTGTTGTTGATGCTGCCGCCTTCCGGACGGCCCTTGCCGTTGGAGGTCATAGAGTCAGTTGCGTACTGCAGCACAAACTTGTTAAAGCCCTTCAGCATGCTCTGGGTGTGTTCAGCCGTGAACATCCAGCCGTCTTTAGACGCGCCAGGCTGCAGGTAGTAGTCATCTGGAATATTGGTGTGACCATAATCAACACCGAACTCCAGCGTACCGCCTTCGTTGACCTGCATCTGCGCTAAACGGACGTCGAAGACATCGTTCGGTACCAGGTTGTCGTAAATACGGTTACCCAGCGCATCACGATCGGCAAAGGTCGCTGAGCCGCCAGCTTCAGAAGAGCGGGTTGCAGCCAGAGAGAGCTTACCGAAGCCCAGGTCGATGTTTTCGATACCCGCACCAGGACCTGAAATATCCCAGTAGTAGAAGTCGATCATGTGAACGTCATGACGCTGATAGAAGCGCTTACCGGCCCAGATGGTGGAACCTGGCAGTGCGTCAATGAGGTTTTTACCCTGCACGTTAGCTTCACGGAAGGCTGGGCTGGTGGATTCCCAGTCGTTCTGCTGAGAGACGGAATACGCAACGTTGGTGTCGAAGTAGAAGCTCTTATCGCCCTCTTTCCACACTTCCTGGCCCAGCTTCAGTTCGGCGTAGGTTTCACATTCGTTACCAAGACGGTATTTACTTTGAGCACCTGTTGCCTGGAAGCACTGCTGTTCACCGCCACTCCCGGTCCAGCCGATGCCGGAACGAGCATAACCTTTAAAGTCCACGGCGCCCGCCTGGGCAGACAGGATGCCTGCCGCAATGGCGATTGCCAGAGGGACTTGTTTGCGCAGAGTAATCATCATTCTATCTCCTGAGATCATTGCTTTTCTTTGAACACTTCACCTGTCGGCTTCGTGTCTTCTTTTGGGATTGCTTAAACGCCTGGCTCTTTATGCAACCGACGACATGCAGTGCCATCCTCACGGAACAGATGGCAGCGCTCTGGCGGCAAACCGATAGCGAATGTGGCACCCTCTTCTACCAACACCACGTCGTTCTGGCGGTAGACCAGGTTCTGACGGATGGCGGGGATCTGGATATGAATCTGTGTTTCGTGACCAAGCTGTTCGACGACCTGAACCTCACCTTCCAGGGTCACATCGGCGATGTGGCTCGGCAGCAGGTGCTCAGGACGAATACCGAGGGACATGTTTGCCCCCACCTGTACGTTGGCGCTGTCGACCGGCAGCCAGACCTGCTGACGGTTTGGCAGCTCCACCTGTACCTGTTCAATGGCTGTCGCGGTCACTTTGACCGGCAGGAAGTTCATCTTTGGCGAGCCAATAAAGCCCGCAACAAAGCGGTCTGCCGGGTAGTGGTACAGCTCCAGCGGTTTACCCACCTGCGCCACGCGACCGGCATCCAGCACCACGATTTTGTCGGCGAGGGTCATCGCTTCGACCTGATCGTGGGTGACGTAAATCATCGTGCGGCCAAGACGCTTGTGCAGACGGGAGATTTCGATACGCATCTGGACGCGCAGGGCGGCATCCAGGTTAGAGAGAGGCTCATCAAGCAGGAACACGCGCGGTTCGGCCACCAGCGTACGGCCAATCGCCACGCGCTGACGCTGACCGCCGGAAAGCGCTTTTGGCTTACGCTCCAGCAGGTGCGCCAGCTGCAGCACTTCTGCCACCTGCGTCACGCGCTGGTTAATCACCTCTTTCTTCGCGCCGGCCAGCTTCAGGCCAAAGGACATATTTTCGGCAACGGAAAGGTGGGGATAGAGTGCATAAGACTGGAATACCATACCGACGCCGCGTTCGGCAGGCGGGATGTCATTCATTCGGGTATCACCGATCAGCAGGTCGCCGCTGGTGATGGTTTCAAGACCGGCAATCATACGCAGCAGGGTTGATTTACCACAGCCTGATGGGCCAACAAACACCACGAATTCGCCTTCGTGGATGTCCAGATTGATGTCTTTCGACACCACAACGTCACCCCAGGCTTTCGTTACATTACGCAGCTGTACGCTCGCCATGCCCTTCTCCCTTCGTTACAACCTGTCGCCGACAGAAACATTCAAGATAAGTTCACTATGGGGTATCCATTACTTTCCTGAATCCTCCACCCCCCGGCTTTTTTATGGGGGAGGAGGCGGGAGGATGAGAGAGCAGGCTCTGCGACCGCCGTGGGCGGGCTAAGGCAAAATTCGTGAAGCCGCCTGCAAAATTCGGTGGGTTTTTATGTGCGCCAGCACTCATAACTTAAATTTATGCAACGGAGATCACACAAACGGGGGGTGGGGCGTAGGGGTTGGGAGGATGGAAAGAGGATGTCAAATAAGGAGACTGAAACACGTTGAACCACTGAAGTCATACCACGAGACATCACCAAAAAGGATGGCAGCTATGAATATCAAGACTGGCGCACGCGTTTTCGCATTGTCCGCCCTCGCAGCAATGATGATTTCCGCACCGGCGCTCGCCAAAATTGAAGAAGGCAAACTGGTTATCTGGATTAACGGCGACAAAGGCTATAACGGCCTGGCCGAAGTGGGCAAAAAATTCGAGAAAGATACCGGCATCAAAGTGACCGTAGAACACCCGGACAAACTGGAAGAGAAATTCCCGCAGGTTGCAGCAACCGGCGATGGCCCGGACATCATCTTCTGGGCGCATGACCGTTTCGGTGGCTACGCGCAGTCTGGCCTGCTGGCTGAAGTGACGCCAGACAAAGCGTTCCAGGACAAGCTGTTCCCGTTCACCTGGGACGCCGTGCGCTACAACGGCAAGCTGATCGCTTACCCTATCGCGGTTGAAGCGCTGTCTCTGATTTACAACAAAGACCTGGTGCCAAACCCACCGAAAACCTGGGAAGAGATCCCGAAACTGGATAAAGAGCTGAAGGCGAAAGGTAAATCCGCACTGATGTTCAACCTGCAAGAGCCGTACTTCACCTGGCCGCTGATTGCTGCCGACGGCGGTTACGCGTTCAAGTTTGAAAACGGCAAGTATGACGTGAAAGACGTGGGCGTAGACAATGCGGGCGCGAAAGCGGGTCTGACCTTCCTGATCGATCTGATCAAGAACAAACACATGAACGCGGATACCGACTACTCCATCGCGGAAGCGGCGTTCAACAAAGGCGAAACGGCGATGACCATCAACGGTCCGTGGGCGTGGACCAACATCGACAAGAGCAAAATCAACTATGGCGTAACGCTGCTGCCAACCTTCAAAGACAAGCCGTCTAAACCGTTCGTTGGCGTGCTGAGCGCAGGCATCAACGCCGCCAGCCCGAACAAAGAGCTGGCGAAAGAGTTCCTGGAAAACTACCTGCTGACCGATCAGGGTCTGGATGAAGTGAACAAGGACAAACCGCTGGGCGCCGTCGCGCTGAAATCCTTCCAGGATCAGCTGGCGAAAGACCCGCGTATCGCGGCCACCATGGATAACGCCCAGAAAGGCGAAATCATGCCGAACATCCCACAGATGTCCGCATTCTGGTATGCCACCCGTACCGCGGTTATCAACGCAGCAAGCGGTCGTCAGACTGTCGATGCCGCGCTGAAAGATGCGCAGGGCCGTATTGCTAAGTAAGTCTGATAAACGGCGGGTGGCGCGTGCGCTAACCCGCCTTACGACTACGGCACGATCCGTAGGTCAGGTAAGCGCAGCGCCACCTGACGAAAAGTTTCCACCGTTGTAGAGGAATAACCCCATGGATGTCATTAAAAAGAAGCACTGGTGGCAAAGCGACGCGCTGAAGTGGTCAGCGATCGGCCTGCTGTGTCTGCTGGTGGGTTACCTTGTTGTTTTAATGTACGTACAAGGGGAATATCTGTTCGCCATCATGACGCTGATCCTGAGCTCTGCTGGCCTGTATATTTTCGCCAACCGTAAAGCCTATGCCTGGCGCTACGTCTATCCGGGCGTGGCCGGGATGGGGCTGTTTGTCCTGTTCCCGCTGATTTGCACCATCGCCATTGCGTTTACCAACTACAGCAGCACCAACCAGCTTGCGCAAGAGCGCGCGCAGCAGGTTCTGCTGGACCGCTCATACCAGGCAGGCAAGACCTTTAACTTCGGCCTGTATCCTGCCGGCAACGATTGGAAGTTAGCGCTTACTGACGATGCAAGCGGGAAATACTATGTCTCCGACGCCTTCAAATTTGGCGGCGAGCAGAAGCTGGCCTTAAAAGAAGCGCAAGCCCTGCCGGAAGGCGAACGCGCCAACCTGCGCGTGATTACCCAGAACCGTCAGGCGCTGACCCAGCTCACCGCCGTGCTGCCAGATGAGAGCAAAGTGACCATGAGCTCGCTGCGCCAGTTCTCCGGCACGCAGCCGCTCTATACCCTGGAAAATGACGGCACGCTGACGAATAACCAGAGCGGCGTGAAGTATCGCCCGAACAACGACATCGGTTTCTATCAGTCCATTACCGCCGACGGCAAATGGGGTGATGACAAGCTCAGCCCGGGCTACACCGTGACCATCGGCTGGGACAACTTTACCCGCGTATTTACCGACGAAGGCATCCAGAAACCGTTCTTCGCCATCTTCGTCTGGACGGTGGTCTTCTCGGTGCTGACCGTGATCCTGACCGTGGCCGTGGGCATGGTGCTGGCCTGTCTGGTGCAGTGGGAATCCCTGAAGGGCAAAGCGATTTACCGCGTGCTGCTGATTCTGCCGTATGCCGTACCGTCATTTATCTCGATACTGATTTTCAAAGGGCTGTTCAACCAGAGCTTCGGTGAAATCAACATGATGCTGAGCGCGCTGTTCGGTATCAAGCCGGCCTGGTTCAGCGACCCGACCACCGCCCGCTCGATGATCATCATCGTCAACACCTGGCTGGGCTATCCGTACATGATGATCCTGTGCATGGGGCTGCTGAAGGCTATTCCGGACGACCTGTACGAAGCTTCGGCAATGGACGGCGCGGGTCCGTTCCAGAACTTCTTCAAGATTACGCTGCCGCTGCTCATTAAGCCGCTGACGCCGCTGATGATTGCCAGCTTCGCCTTTAACTTTAATAACTTCGTGCTGATTCAGCTGTTGACCAACGGCGGCCCGGACCGCCTTGGCACCACCACGCCAGCGGGCTATACCGACCTGCTCGTGAGCTACACCTACCGTATCGCCTTCGAAGGCGGCGGCGGTCAGGACTTCGGTCTGGCGGCGGCGATTGCCACCCTGATCTTCCTGCTGGTGGGCGCCCTGGCGATTGTGAACCTGAAAGCTACGCGCATGAAATTTGATTAAGGGAGATAACGATAATGGCTATGGTCCAACCCAAATCTCAGAAGCTGCGCCTCCTGGCGACGCACTTAGGCCTGCTGATTTTTATCGCGGCGATCATGTTCCCGCTGCTGATGGTTATCGCCATCTCCCTGCGTTCCGGTAACTTCGCTACCGGGAGCCTGATCCCGGACGAAATCTCCTGGGAGCACTGGAAGCTGGCGCTGGGCTTCAGCGTGGAACACGCGGATGGCCGCGTCACGCCGCCGCCGTTCCCGGTGCTGCTGTGGCTGTGGAACTCGGTGAAAATTGCAGGCATTACCGCCGTGGGTATCGTCGCGCTGTCCACCACCTGCGCTTACGCCTTCGCCCGCATGCGCTTCCCGGGCAAAGCGACGCTGCTGAAAGGGATGCTGATTTTCCAGATGTTCCCGGCCGTGCTGTCGCTGGTGGCGCTGTATGCCTTATTTGACCGTCTGGGCCAGTACGTGCCGTTTATCGGTCTGAACACCCATGGCGGCGTGATCTTCGCCTATCTTGGCGGCATCGCGCTGCACGTATGGACCATTAAAGGCTATTTCGAAACCATTGACGGTTCGCTGGAAGAAGCGGCCGCGCTGGATGGTGCAACGCCGTGGCAGGCGTTCCGCCTCGTACTTCTGCCGCTGTCGGTGCCGATTCTGGCGGTGGTGTTTATCCTGTCGTTTATCGCCGCCATCACCGAAGTGCCCGTCGCGTCGCTGCTGCTGCGCGATGTGAACAGCTACACCCTGGCCGTGGGTATGCAGCAATACCTCAACCCGCAAAACTACCTGTGGGGCGACTTTGCCGCGGCGGCCGTACTCTCTGCCATCCCGATTACCGTGGTGTTCCTGCTGGCGCAGCGCTGGCTGGTTAACGGCCTGACGGCGGGCGGTGTGAAAGGTTAAGTTTCATTTTGTTATGCCACTGCAACCCTCAACTTTAGACGTATTGTATTGACCCAATACTCAAAATATTTTGCGGTGCTGGAAGGCGGCAAGTGAGTGAATCCCCAGGAGCTTACTAAAGTAAGTGACTGGGGTGAGCGAACGCAGCCAACGCATCAGCAGCGTAAAATATGAAGAGTAAACTTGTGACTGTTGTTAGGCGGCCTTCGGGCCGCCATTTTTTTATTCGCGTTTCAGCCGCTTCGAATTGCACAGCCAGAGCGTGATCACCAGCAGCAGGATCGCCGCCGAGTAGATCAGGACGTCGAGGGGAGATTTATGATCGACGATGATCAGCCGCACAATCGCGGTGATCCCGATGTAGACAAAATAGCGCAGCGGGAAGTGAAAGCCGGACTGAAAATACTTCACAATCAGGGCGATAAATTCAAAGTAGAGAAAGTAGACCACCAGGCCTTCCACCAGCGCATATTTGCTGGTTTGTTCAGGGGCAAACAGCACATCCGCCAGATGCACCGTCTCTTTACCCAAAAAGACGACCAATATCAGGCCAAGGCTCAACAGACCGAGGTTCAGCACGGTCTGGAGGACAGTTGAGATAAACTCAACGCGCGGGCGAGTCAGGGATGTCATACAGCACCTCATTCTCCAGGGCGAGGTTTCTGTATAACGCAAAAATGTGACGGAGATCTATATTTTTTAATTATGTTTTATGTAGGGAGGTAACCGATGGATCGTAAACCAACCGGGGTACGCAACGTAACCTGTGGTGAAAATGTCACCCTTTACGAACCCGCCAATCTTTATGACTGCGTGCTCGGCAACCGCGTGTTCGTCGGCCCGTTTGTTTAAATCCAGGGCAATACCTGCATTGGTGACGACAGCAAAATTCAGTCGCACACCTTCATCTGTGAGTATGTGACCATCGGTAAGCGTTGCTTTGTTGGCCATGGCGTGATGTTTGCCAACGATATGTTCCGCGAAGGCAAACCCAATGCTGACCGGAACAGCTGGGGACGCATTACCGTGGGGAATGACGTATCGATAGGCAGCGGTGCCACCATCCTTGCGGTCTCCATCTGCGATGGCGCGGTGATTGGCGCGGGAAGCGTGGTGACCAAATCGATCGTCGATAAAGGTGTCTATGCCGGTAACCCGGCGAGGCTGCTGCGCCGCTTGTGATTCGCCCGGTGGCGCTGCGCTTACCGGGCCTACAAAAACCGTAGGCCGGGCAAACGCAGTGCCGCCCGGCGTGAAGCATTAGCGGAAGTTAATATTCTTATCGCTCGTCATGTCATACAGCTGGAACTTGCGTCCAAGCTGCTGACCGCCGTCACGCGTCAGCGGCGTCCAGCCAACCGCCGCACGGCTGCGGGTTGGGCCTGAGGAGAACAGATCCAGCGGAATCGACACGTAGACCCCTTTGGTGAAGTCCCCTTCCCCGTATTCGTCCGGCGAGACGTTGGTGATGGTGGCATAGCCGCCCACCACAACGCCGCTGTCGAAGTGTTTAGAGATATCCAGCGTGCCGCCCTTATCGCCCGCCAGGTACTGGCCGACGCTGGCTTTTACCAGCACGTCAGGGGCGAA
Organism: Enterobacter sp. 01-M-03-SI-ECC; assembly: GCF_047530215.1. Classification (NCBI taxonomy): domain Bacteria; kingdom Pseudomonadati; phylum Pseudomonadota; class Gammaproteobacteria; order Enterobacterales; family Enterobacteriaceae; genus Enterobacter; species Enterobacter sp. 01-M-03-SI-ECC. The sequence goes on along the minus strand of NZ_JBLKDA010000030.1, from coordinate 22,978 downwards.
CGACGGCGTCCAGTAGGCGGTCAGATGGCCCGTTTTGACGCTGTAGTCGGTGAACTTCATCATATCCTGCGCGCTGCGCCAGTCGCGCTGCTTGACGTAGTTGGCGTCAATCCCGAACGCCCAGTTGCTGTCGACAGGGCGATAAAGCACTTCCGCCCCCGCGCCGCCGTACATGGTTTCCAGATAGCCGCCGTACACCTGGCCGTAGAAGCCATTGCCGAAGTACTGGAAGTAGTTGGCCTGCAGGTTATTCACGTAGGCATCGTTCTGCACGTATTCACGCACGCGGGTACGCACGCGCGGCAGCGTTGAGTCTTTTGGCGGGTTGGTGTAGTTGAACTTGTCGTAGTTGTTGGCAATGTTGCCGAACAGGCTGCCGGTAGTCAGCAGGTGGTCGGTAAGCCACAGATCCGCCGTCGCCATGACGCCCAGCTGATACATGTAGAAGTTTTCCGGCCCGCCGACGGACTGGTTCAGCACCGGATCGATATGGAAATCGAAGCGCGATCTGTCGATATACCAGCCCTGCTCGGTGGTCTCGGGCACCACCGGCTCAACGCGTTTTTGCACCAGCTCGGTTTCATGCCCGAGCGGTTCGCCTTCCAGGTGGCGCTTCAGGCTGGCAACGTCCGTTTCGGTGGTGACCTGTGGCAGGTTGAGGCGGTTTTCCGTCACGCGGATCGTGCGGATCCCCTCCGGCAGATCGTTCATGACGATCCGGTTGGCGCGCTCGATCCCTTCGCGCGAGTCGCGGTATTTCACCTGCTCGCCGGTGACGTAAAGCGTATCGCCTTTGGTCTGAATCTTTGGATCCGCCAGACCGGCATTGTATTTAAGCAGCGTCAGCTGGTTTGCCACCACGGAGTGCTGCAAAATGGCATCCTGCGGCTCCGGCCGGTAGGCAGGCCGCGCGTTATCGTTGTAGTGCGGCCGCATGTCGTTAAAGTTGGTGCGCAGCGTGAAGCCAAACATCACCGTATTGCCGCGCTCGTAGCTGAGGTTAACGTCGGCCCAGTCGGCGACGCGATAAATGGCGCCGACGTTAAACTTGCTCTTTTGCTCAATCTTTCCGGCGAATTCCTGGGAATAGTCATTCCCTTCGTACTCCAGCTTCAGGCGCAGCGGCTGCCACGGCGTCTGGTATTCCACGCCGCCAAACAGCGACGCCGGGCCGTGAAACATCTGATCGCCGTTAATTGAACCGGCTTTTTTATAGCTGTTATCGCGGTAGCAATATTTATCGCTGTAGGAGCATAACGGGTTTTTTACGTTGCCGCTGGTGCCCAGATAGCCCCAGCCCAGCCCGAGCGAGAAATCGAACGGCCCCCAGGCTTTGTTGGCCACAATGTATTCCGCGTCAAACAGGCCGGTCCCGCCGATATCTTTGGCCCCCACGGAGACCTGCGGCATCCAGTAGCTCTCTTCCCACAGGCGCAGCTTAAGGTCGAAGGCTTTATCTTTGTAGGTCTGATCGCCGGAGAACGCCTCCACGCTGCTGTACTGTTTCGTGCGCACGTCGGTATAGCGCAGCGTGGTTTCAAGCCACGGGAACAGCTGCACCGACGCCGAGTAGTAGCGGTACTGGTCGTTATCGCGGTAGTTAAGGCTGATTTCCCCTTCGCGCGCCATCCGCGCGGTGGGGGTTTGCAGTAAACCGACGCCGCCGAAGTCTGACTGAGACGGGCCAACGGGTGCCGGATACGTTTCTGCATGGCAGGCGGCACTCACGCAGAGCGCCAGCATGCTGTAGAGATAGGTTCTTTTCATTATTCCGGTATCCGCTGAATCAGGGAGTGAAGGATATCGGCGTTAAGCCCGTCATACGCCTTCGTCCAGAAATGGTCGGCAAAACCGACAAAAATGATGCTGCCCGGCATAGGTTCGATATGGCGCTTGTTCCAGTAAGCCACCGGCGCTTTTTGCGTATGCCCGTCAGGGTAAACCACCCAGGCGTAGCTGTTATCGGCACCGCTCAGCAGGCTCTGCTCGTCGAGATAGCTCGCCACGTCGCGTCCCGGCGTAAAGGGCTTGTTACCCGGGCTGCTGATAAGCCCCATCACGGTCACCGTCGTCGGCTTCGCCGGAAGCCAGAGCGTATACTCCCCTTCCAGCGTCGGGTTGCCGTTTTCCGTAACGCGCACCTCGTCCGGGTCAAGATTCACCGTCTGACGGCCCGTCACCTTCAGCGCCTGCAGCTGCTGGCGGACGCTGTTAATGGCCGCCGCATCGTCGCCGTCTTCCTGCTCTGCCAGCCCCGTCAGCCTGGCAAGAAGCGCCTTGTGCTGCTGTTCCGCTTCAATAGTCTTCTGCCGTTCGGCGATTACCGCGCCCGGCCACCAGCTGTTGGCAAGCCTTGGCTGCCCGACGAGATCGAGCAGATGCTCGGCGTGGGTCAGCGTTTTCGGTTTTTCACTGTCCGGCGTGTAAACCTTCACCGTCCCTGCGGACCATGCCGCAGGGGTTGCAAGGCTCGCAATTAGCGCAACGCGGATAATTGTTCTCATGATTTTGCGGCCTTGATCAGCGTGGTTTTCACCGGGAAGAATCCGGCACCGAGATACTGCAAGGACTGGCGGATATGCCCTTCCTCGTCGATCCAGAAGCGGTTGTGCCAGGTGGCCTGGTCGGTGGTGACCTCTTCATCCAGCACGCGAACCTGCGTTTCGTCGCTGCCGACCTTCACGCTGTCGGTGCCGTCCCAGCGAAAGGTCGAGCGCGCCGTGGCGTAACGCACCTGCTTGTGTTCGGTCCAGCCCATCGTGCGCGTCCAGCCTGCGCCGTCGACGATCTGGTTCGGCTTGATCAGCGGGTCGTCGGCGACATTATTCACCTCCAGCAGGTTGTCACCGCCGAGCAGCGTTTTCACTATGCGGCCATGCTGCGTCACGATGGTGGCCTGATCCTGCGTCACCCATTTCTGCTGCCCGTTTTCATCGAAAGCGAGCACCACAAACAGCTGCGGGCCATCGTTAAGCTGCATGTACTGGCTGGCATAAGGCATGTTTTGCAGTTCGTCATCGGTCAGATGCACGCCCGGTGTGCCGAACAGGCTTTCCCACAGGGAATGTCCCAGCCCTTTAGTGGTGGCCGAGCACGCCTGCAGCAGCAGGCAAATCAGAATGATTGCAGGTCGCTTCACGACTCTTCTCCGAAGGGGCGAAATAACCACACCGAAGTGTGGTTATGATTAAAACACCCGCTATTACTGGGTGCTGGTTGTCGTGGTGGTCGTGGTTCCGGTGTTGGAGCCATCACCGCCACCGGTTGCCGCCAGCGCGACACCCACGGCTGAACTTACGGTGCTGGTGCTGGCTGCGGTAGAACTTCCCGCAGACGCAGACGTCGCTGCCGACCCTGCTGCTTCCCCGACCTGAACCGGAGCTGCATAGACAGATGTCGCCGCAAGCGCAGATATGGCAAAAATGCCATACAGTACTTTCTTCATAACAATTTCCCTTCAATGAATGAATGGAGATTTGCCCGAAAAGAATTTCAGGCGGAATCGAGTATACACAACTCAAGCCGTGGGTTTGCCGTACGGGGAAATAGGGGTAAGGTTTTCAGATTAATGGATAAAATCGAAATGAAAGGCAAATAATAAAAATAAATAACGCATACAAAACAATGTGTTATAATATAAACATATTATTTATCTTCTGCGTATTTTCTTAAAATAAACCGCAGCAATTAACGGGTTAAGCGTCTTTTTCGGATTAAACTCAGAGCCAGAATTTGAGTTAACTAACAGACATCAGGAATTATCCGATAAAAAAATGCCGGCATTAAGCCGGCACGTTTTCATAGCGTTTTAATTACGCACGCCAGGCTTTATAACGGTTGATCAGACCATTTGTCGAGCTGTCGTGGCTGGTAATCGCTTTATCGTCACCCAGCTCTGGCAGAATACGGTTTGCCAGCTGTTTGCCCAGCTCAACGCCCCACTGGTCAAAGGTGAAGATGTTCAGGATCGCGCCCTGCGTGAAGATTTTGTGCTCGTACAGGGCAATCAGCGCGCCCAGGCTGAACGGCGTGATTTCGCGCAGCAGGATAGAGTTGGTTGGGCGGTTGCCTTCGAACACTTTGAACGGCACAACGTGCTCCAGGGTAGCCGGATCTTTACCCTGGTCACGGTATTCCTGCTCAACGACTTCACGGGATTTACCAAACGCCAGCGCTTCGGTCTGCGCGAAGAAGTTCGACAGCAGCTTCGGATGGTGGTCAGACAGCGGGTTATGGGTGATAGCTGGGGCGATGAAATCGCACGGTACCATTTTGGTGCCCTGGTGGATCAGCTGGTAGAAGGCATGCTGACCGTTGGTGCCCGGCTCGCCCCAGATGATTGGGCCAGTCTGGTAATCCACCGCGTTGCCGTTACGGTCAACGTATTTACCGTTGGATTCCATGTTGCCCTGCTGGAAGTAGGCCGCAAAGCGGTGCATATACTGGTCATACGGCAGGATCGCTTCGGTTTCAGCGCCGAAGAAGTTGTTGTACCAGATACCGATCAGCGCCAGCAGCACCGGCAGGTTTTTCTCTGGTGCGGTCGTGGAGAAGTGTTTATCCATCGCGTGCGCGCCGGAGAGCAGCTCAACGAAGTTGTCGAAGCCCACGGACAGGATGATGGACAGGCCAATCGCAGACCACAGAGAGTAGCGGCCGCCGACCCAGTCCCAGAACTCGAACATGTTCGCGGTATCAATGCCGAACTCGCTGACCGCTTTACCGTTGGTAGACAGCGCCGCGAAGTGTTTCGCCACGTGCTTGTTGTCGCCCGCGGTTTTCAGGAACCAGTCGCGCGCGCTGTGGGCGTTGGTCATGGTTTCCTGGGTGGTGAAGGTTTTGGAGGCAACCAGGAACAGGGTGGTTTCCGGATTCACGTTCTTCAGCACTTCAGCGATGTGGGTACCGTCGACGTTAGACACGAAATGCATATTGAGGTGGTTTTTGTACGGGCGCAGCGCTTCGGTCACCATGAACGGACCGAGGTCAGAACCGCCGATACCGATGTTTACCACGTCGGTGATCGCTTTGCCGGTATAGCCTTTCCAGCTGCCGGAGATGATCGCTTCGGAGAAGGTTTTCATCTTTTCCAGCACCGCGTTCACTTCCGGCATGACGTCTTTGCCGTCAACGATGATTGGCGTATTGCTACGGTTACGCAGGGCCACGTGCAGCACGGCACGGTCTTCGGTGCGGTTAATTTTCTCACCGGAGAACATGGATTTGATGGCGTCCGCCAGCTCGGTTTCTTTCGCCAGATCCTGCAGCTTTGCCAGCGTCTCTTCGGTAATGCGGTTTTTAGAGAAATCCACCAGCATCAGGTCGTCGAAGGTCGCGGAGAACTTAGAGAAACGATCGGCATCTTTCGCGAACAGATCCGCGATGGTGACGTCTTTCATTTCATCAAAATGTTTCTGGAGTGCCTGCCAGGCAGCGGTCTGCGTTGGGTTGATGTTTTTCATTAGCAATACTCTTCTGATTTGAGAATTGTGACTGCGGTCGATTGTAGCGCCTGCAAATAAAAATTGTGATGGTTTTTATGCCATTGCCCTGGCCTGCATCAAACACAGGTGAAAAGACCCGAAAAGTATAGCTGCTGAAGCGCCTTCCCGGGGCGGCGAAATGTCGGTCAAAACAGGGTAAAACGGAGCATAAAATCTGGCGCTGTTATAAGTCCTGTTTCTCAGGGGTACCCCCCCATAAAAAATCCGCATAATCCCAGCATTGACAGGACCTCCCCCGCATTTTATTTATAGGGCCGTATTTTGCGCCTGCACCTGTTTTCGTTTCACTCTTGTGCCAAGGTCGCTTATTCATTCCCTGACACGAGGTTGTTATGACGAGTTTTGTGGTCGCCAAATTTGGCGGCACCAGTGTGGCCGATTACGATGCCATGAACCGCAGCGCCGATGTGGTGCTGGCCGATCCGAATACCCGCCTGGTGGTGCTGTCTGCCTCCGCCGGGGTGACGAACCTGCTGGTTTCTCTGTCTGAAGGACTGGAAGCGACAGAACGTTTCGTGAAGCTGGATGCACTGCGCAAAATTCAGTTCAACATCCTTGAGCGTCTGCAGAACCCGAACGTGATCCGCGAAGAAGTGGAACGCCTGCTGGAAAATATCACTACCCTGGCAGAAGCGGCGTCTCTGGCCACCTCCACCGCCCTGACCGACGAGCTGGTCAGCCACGGCGAGCTGATGTCCACCCTGCTGTTTGTTGAAATCATGCGCGAGCGTAGCGTTCAGGCGCAGTGGTTTGACGTGCGTAAAATCATGCGCACCAGCGACCGCTTTGGCCGCGCCGAGCCGGACGTTGAGGCGCTGGCGGAGCTGACCAGTCAGCAGCTGGCCCCGCGTCTGGCAGACGGCATCGTGATCACCCAGGGCTTTATCGGCAGTGAAGCCAAAGGCCGCACCACCACGCTTGGCCGCGGCGGCAGCGACTACACCGCCGCGCTGCTGGGTGAAGCCCTGCACGCCACGCGCGTGGATATCTGGACTGACGTTCCGGGCATTTACACCACCGACCCGCGCGTCGTTTCCGCGGCGAAACGTATTGATGTGATCGCCTTTGAAGAGGCGGCGGAAATGGCCACCTTCGGCGCGAAGGTGCTGCACCCGGCCACGCTGCTGCCTGCCGTGCGCAGCGATATTCCGGTCTTCGTCGGCTCCAGCAAAGATCCGAAAGCGGGCGGGACGCTGGTCTGCAAGAAAACGGAAAACCCGCCGCTGTTCCGCGCCCTGGCCCTGCGCCGTCGCCAGACGCTGGTGACGCTGCACAGCCACAATATGCTGCACTCTCGCGGCTTCCTGGCGGAAGTGTTTGGCATTCTCGCGCGCCACAATATCTCGGTGGATCTGATCACCACCTCTGAAGTGAGCATTGCGCTGACGCTGGATACCACCGGCTCGACCTCCACCGGCGACACGCTGCTGACCCAGTCGCTGCTGATTGAGCTGTCTGAACTGTGCCGCGTGGAAGTGGAAGAAGACCTGGCGCTGGTTGCCATCATTGGCAACAAGCTGTCGCGCGCCTGCGGCGTGGGCAAAGAGGTGTTTGGCGTGCTCGACCCGTTCAACATCCGCATGATCTGCTACGGCGCATCCAGCTATAACCTCTGCTTCCTGGTCCCGGCCGACCAGGCCGAGCAGGTCGTGCAGAAACTTCATCAGAATTTGTTTGAATAAAATTCGTTAGCACGTTAAACAATATCAATAAGCCGGGCGCAGACCCGGCTTTTTTACAACTAAACAACACGACAATACTGCAAGGAATCCACTATGTTATCCGCCATCACGCGGCTGTTCCCGTTATGGGCGCTGCTGCTCTCCGTACTCGCGTATTACACGCCCACCACGTTCACCGGCATTGGCCCGTGGGTCACCACGCTGCTGATGCTGATCATGTTCGGTATGGGCGTGCATCTGAAAATCGACGACTTTAAACGCGTGCTGTCTCGCCCTGCGCCCGTCGCGGCAGGAATATTTCTGCACTACCTGGTGATGCCGCTCGCGGCGTGGCTGCTGGCGATGGCCTTTAAGATGCCGCCCGACCTCTCCGCCGGGATGGTGCTGGTGGGCAGCGTGGCCAGCGGCACGGCGTCCAACGTCATGATCTATCTGGCGAAAGGTGACGTGGCGCTCTCCGTCACTATTTCATCCGTTTCCACGCTGGTGGGCGTAATTGCCACGCCGCTGTTAACCCGCCTGTACGTGGACGCGCATATACAGGTGGACGTGATGGGCATGCTGCTGAGCATTCTGCAGATTGTGGTGATCCCGATTGCGCTGGGGCTGGTCATTCACCATCTTTTCCCGCGCGTGGTCAAAGGGGTTGAACCGTACCTGCCCGCGTTTTCGATGGTCTGTATTCTGGCGATCATCAGCGCCGTGGTGGCCGGTTCTGCATCGCATATTGCTTCCGTCGGATTTGTGGTGATCGTCGCGGTGGTGCTGCATAACACCATTGGCCTGCTGGGTGGCTACTGGGGCGGGAAGCTGTTCGGCTTTGACGAATCAACCTGCCGCACGCTGGCAATCGAGGTGGGCATGCAGAACTCCGGCCTGGCGGCGGCGCTCGGTAAACTTTACTTCTCCCCGCTGGCGGCCCTGCCTGGCGCGCTGTTCTCCGTCTGGCATAACCTCTCCGGCTCCCTGCTGGCGGGCTACTGGTCCGGCAAACCAATTGATGAGCAAACGAAAAAAGATGCGGTGAAGCAGGGTTAATTGACGCGGCTTGCTTTACACTGAAGCCTCCCTATCAGGAGGCTTCAGCAATGGCGACACCACGTTTGACCCAGAAAGACATGACCGAAGCCGAGCAGCGCGAACTGAAAACGCTTCTCGACCGCACCCGCATCGCGCATGGCCGCACGCTGACGAATGCCGAAACCAATCAGGTTAAAACAGAGTACATCGATAAGCTGATGGCGCAGCGCGACGCCGAGGCGAAGAAAGCCCGCAAGCTGAAAAAAGAGCAGGCTTATAAACCCGATGCAGAGGCCACCTTTTCGTGGTCGGCCAGTACCTCTACCCGTGGAAGGCGCTAATCAGCGCCCTTTCTTTTTGCGTCCCGGCTGGGTAAAACGTTTTCCGTTGCCCGGCTTGCCTCGCCCTTTCTCTTCCGCCTGCGGCGCCTTCACCACCGGGCGTTTAATCGCCTGAGCTTTCGGTTTTGCTTTGGCCTTCGGCTTCGCTTCGGACGAGGAGTTCTCGATAAGCTTGAACAGCTCGATCAGTTCATCATCCGTCAGGTCACGCCATTCGCCCAGCGGAATGCCGGTCAGGCTGACGTTCATGATGCGCGTGCGCTCAAGCTTCGTCACTTCATAACCGAAGTGCTCGCACATGCGGCGAATCTGGCGGTTTAAGCCCTGTACCAGGGTAATGCGAAACGCGAACGGCGCCTCTTTTTTCACCTTACACTTTTTCGTGACGGTACCGAGGATCGGCACGCCGGCGCCCATGCCGCGAATAAAGTCGTCCGTGACCGGCTTATTCACCGTCACAATGTACTCTTTCTCGTGGTCGTTACCGGCTCGTAGGATTTTGTTGACCAGATCGCCGTGGTTGGTGAGGAAAATCAGCCCCTGCGAATCTTTATCCAGACGGCCAATCGGGAAGATACGGCTGCTGTGGTTCACGAAATCAACGATGTTGTCCCGCTCGCCGTCCTCCGTGGTGCTGACAATCCCAACCGGTTTGTTCAACGCGATAAACACCAGGTCTTCGGCATCACGCGGTTCGATGACCTGACCATTCACTTTAACCACGTCGCCAGGCACCACCTGATCGCCGATCGTGGCGCGTTTGCCGTTAAGAAACACGTTACCTTGTTCAATGTAACGGTCAGCCTCGCGACGTGAGCAGATCCCGCTCTCGCTAATGTATTTGTTTAAACGGGTTGATTGAGTTGGCAGCATAGTTTCTCCTGTGAAGGGCGAAATATACCTCACCTTGCGGCTGACAAAAAAGTGTTAGTAACCGTTGATCAAAAAATCGAGTGCATCCCGCAATGAAGCCCGGTTTTGCGTAAGATCGGCGACGCGCTCGCCTAACTCTTTTGGCGATATGCCTGCCATCAAATGCATCATAACCACGCAGGGTTTACCCGCTATCTCAACAACAGGGCACACTTTAGCAGGCGGCTTAATGCCTCCCAGATGGACAAGCTCAACTGCGGGGGCGACCAGGACATGCTTCATCACATTGGCCACGGGATGCTGCATATTGATGAGCCAGGGATAGGCCGTTTTCCCTTTACCTTCATTCTCATAAGCAAAATATTGCTCCATCAGAACGACCTCTGAAAGTCGCCAAAGGCGCCGTTTTCATCAACCCACTGGTTAATAGCCTCGATTGAAGCTTTATTTTCTGCTAACCACTCTGCGCGCTGATGTTCACGAAACTGCTCCTGCAGCGCAGCCGTGAGTACAGCAGAAAGATTAAGTTTTAGCCGTCGCGCCTCTTCGAGAATTTCTGGGGCTAACGACACATTGACTGATTTTTTGATGCCATGAGTAGTGCGCATGAGAACCCCCATCGGAATGCGCATGAATTGGCGAAGTGTAGCGTAATAAACGAGCATTTTCTATTCCCTTCAAAATGTAAGGTCTGAAGAGTAAATGGCGCTTTATAAGGTGTCACGCCCCGCAAAACGCTTTTGCGAGGCGCTTTCAGAGATTAATACTCATCCCGCTCGTCGTCTTCATCCGGCTGTTCCATCACGCTGTACGCCACCGCGCAGAACAACGAGTTGAGACGCTTCATATCCCCCAGCAGTCCCAGATGCAAAGAGCTGGTCTCGATACTTTGTACGTTCTGCTGATGCAGGCGCTCTACGTGGGCGTGCGAGTAGCGGCGGTTCAGAATGCGGAAACGGTGCTTGTTGCGGCGCAGGCGTCGCGCGCTCGGCACGTCGCTGGAGAAGAAGACCAGCATCGCCAGCTTCAGGTTGCTCAGCAGCTGTTCGTGGAGCGCTTCCAGCTCCTTCAGGCCTTCCCCGGAGAACGCCCGGCGTGCGGCCAGCGATTTATCGGCGATCTCGCTGCCCATGCGCTCAACGATATCGGAGGCCTGTTCAAGGTTAAGCGACATCTCAATGATTTCCGCCCAGCGGCGGGACTCCTCCTCCGCCAGCTCGTCCTGCGGCATGCGCGCCAGATAGAGTTTAATGGCGGTATAAAGCACGTTGATATCGTCCGCTAATCGGCGCAGCTCTTTCTCTTCACGCGGCTCGCCGTGCATCACCTTTTGCAGGCCTTCGAGCATGGTTTCCATTGCGTCGCCCATGCGCAGCGTCTCGCGCGCGGCATTCGCCAGCGCCAGCGCCGGGGTATCCAGCGCGGACGTATCCAGATGCTTCGGCTTCAGGCGCGCATCCAGCTCCGGTTCATCCTGAATGAGACGTTCGCAGAAGCGGGCCATCGGCGCCGCAAAAGGCACCATCGCCAGGCAGCGCACCAGGTTGTAGAACACGTGGAAATAGATAACCAGCTCCGCCTTCGGCAGCGGGAGGCTGTCCATCACGTTCGCCAGCGGGTGCACAAAGGGCAGGATTATCAGGCTGCCCACCAGCTTAAACAGCAGGCTGCCGAGCGCCACGCGGCGGGCGGCGGCGTTGGCGGCGCTGTTGTTGAGCATCGCCAGCAGGCCAGAGCCGAGGTTAGCCCCGATCACCAGACACAGCGCGACCGGGAAGGATATTGCTCCGGCGGCGGTTAAGGTCGCCGTCAGCAGGACCGCCGCCAGGCTGGAGTAGCTGACGATGGCAAACACCGCGCCAATAAGCGCGTCGAGCATGATGTCCCCGGTCAGGGAGGCGAAGATGACCTGAACGCCGTTAGCCTGGGTTATCGGGGTCACCGCCTGCACAATCAGTTCGAGCGCCAGCAGGATCAGCCCCAGGCCAATCCCCACGCGCCCAAGCTGCCCGGCGCGGGTCTGCTTGCGGCCAAGGAAGAAAATGACGCCGATAAAAATCAGCAGCGGCGACAGCCAGGAGAGGTCAAACGTCAGGATACGCGCCATCAGCGCGGTACCCACGTCGGCGCCCAGCACAATGACCAGCGCAGGGGCCAGCGCCACCAGATCCTGCGCCACAAAAGAGGTGACGAGCAGGGTTGTGGCGTTGCTGCTCTGAACCAGCGCCGTGACGCCTATGCCCGCGCAGAAGGCGAGCGGCTTCTTCTCAACGCTGCTGCTGAGAACGGTACGTAAGCGCGCGCCAAAGACGCGCATCACGCCGGTACGGACGATATGGGTGCCCCATACGAGCAGTGCGACTGCGGAAAGCAGGTGTAACAACGTCAGCACGGAAAGTGTTCCTCCTTATCGTTATGTGTTTTCCTGAGGTTTACTGCGCGCGGTCTTGCCGGATGGCGGCTACGCCTTATCCGGCCTACGCACAGGACCGGTAAGCGCAGCGCCACCGGGCAAAAGATAAGAACCTTCTTTCAGTATAAGGGTTTAAACGTAAGAAAGAGACAGGGCGCCCAATGAGCGCCCTGTTTGTTGTAAGGAAAAGTGATTTTAGTCGGCGTCGTAGCCGAGATTCGGGGCCAGCCAGCGCTCCACTTCTGACACGCTCATGCCTTTGCGCAGGGCGTAATCTTCGATCTGATCGCGCTGCAGCTGCGCCACGGCAAAGTACTTGCTGTCCGGGTGGCTGAAGTACCAGCCTGACACGGACGCGCCAGGCCACATGGCAAACGACTCGGTGAGCTTCATCCCGGTATGCGCTTCCACGTCCAGCAGTTTCCAGATGGTGCCTTTTTCGGTGTGTTCCGGGCAGGCCGGGTATCCCGGCGCCGGGCGGATGCCCTGGTAATTTTCGCGGATGAGTTCCTCATTGCTGAGGTTCTCGTTCGCCGCGTAGCCCCAGTGCACCTTGCGCACGCGCTCGTGGAGGTACTCGGCAAAGGCTTCCGCCAGGCGGTCGGCAATCGCTTTCACCATGATTTTATTGTAATCATCGTGCTGCGCGTCGAACGCGTCCGCCAGGGCATCTTCTTCCAGACCGCCGGTTACCGCAAAGGCGCCGATATAGTCGGCTTTACCACCCAGCTTCGGCGCGACGAAATCGGCCAGGCAGTAGTTGGCAAAGCCCACTTTCTCGGTTTGCTGGCGCAGATGGCGGCTGACCGCCAGCACGTGGGTGCGGGTCTCATCGCGGTAAATTTCGATGTCGTCACCCACGCGGTTCGCCGGGAACAGGCCCACGACGCCGCGCGGGTTGAGGGTTTTCTCCGCGCTCAGCGTGTCGAGCATCGCGTTGGCGTCTTTAAACAGGCGCTTCGCCTCTTCACCCACCACCTCATCTTCCAGGATGCGCGGGTATTTGCCCGCCAGCGACCAGGTCATAAAGAACGGCGTCCAGTCGATGTAGTTGCGCAGCGTTTCGATGCTGGCGGTGACGTCCTGCACGCCCAGGCGGTGCGCCACCGGCGGCGTATAGCTGGACCAGTCGAACGCCAGATCGTTGTCGCGCGCCGCCTGAAGAGACACGGGTGGCGTACGCGGTTTCTTGCGCCCGTGCTGGATGCGGACGGTTTCGTACTCTTTGCGGGTGCGCGCCACAAACTCGTCGCGTTGGGTATCAGAGAGCAGCGCGGAGACCACGCCCACCGTGCGCGACGCGTTCTGCACGTACACCGTCGGGCCGCTGTAGTTCTGTTCGATCTTCACCGCCGTGTGCGCTTTGGAGGTGGTCGCACCGCCGATCAGCAGCGGAATGGTGAAGCCCTGGCGCTCCATCTCTTTCGCCACGTTGACCATCTCGTCCAGCGACGGCGTGATCAGCCCGGAAAGGCCAATCAGGTCGGCGTTCACCTCGCGCGCGGTCTTAAGGATTTTATCCGCCGGAACCATGACGCCCAGGTCGATAATTTCGTAGTTATTACACTGCAGCACCACGCCGACGATGTTTTTGCCGATGTCGTGCACGTCGCCCTTCACGGTAGCGATGACCATTTTGCCGTTGCTGGAACCTTTCTCCTTGCTGGCCTCGATAAACGGCTCCAGGTACGCCACGGCCTGCTTCATCACGCGGGCGGATTTCACCACCTGCGGCAGGAACATTTTGCCCTCGCCGAACAGATCGCCGACCACGTTCATGCCGTCCATCAGCGGGCCTTCTATCACCTCAATCGGGCGGGCTGACTGCTGGCGCGCCTCTTCGGTGTCCTGCTCGATAAACTCGGTGATGCCTTTTACCAGCGAATATTCCAGACGCTTCTTCACGTCCCAGGAACGCCACTCGGCCTGCTGAACGTTGGCCGATTCATCCGACTTGCTGCCGCGGTATTTCTCCGCCAGGTCCAGCATGCGCTCGGTGGCGTCGTCGCGGCGGTTAAGGATCACGTCTTCTACCGCGTCGCGCAGTTCGGCCGGCAGGTCGTCGTAAATGGCCAGCTGTCCGGCGTTAACGATCCCCATGTCCATCCCGTTACGAATGGCGTAGTAGAGGAACACGGCGTGGATCGCTTCACGCACCGGGTCGTTGCCGCGGAACGAGAATGACACGTTCGACACGCCGCCGGAGATGAGGGCATGCGGCAGCTCGCGCTTGATGTCCTCGCACGCGCCGATAAAGTCCTGAGCATAGTTATTATGCTCTTCGATGCCGGTCGCCACGGCGAAGATGTTTGGGTCAAAGATGATGTCTTCCGGCGGGAAGCCCACCTCTTCGGTCAAAATCTTGTACGCGCGGCGGCAAATTTCTATTTTGCGCTCGCGGGTATCGGCCTGGCCCACTTCGTCAAAGGCCATTACCACCACGGCGGCACCGTAGCGGCGGACCATTTTCGCGTGGTGGATGAAGATATCCACGCCCTCTTTCATCGAGATGGAGTTGACGATGCCTTTACCCTGAATGCACTTCAGCCCCTTTTCGATGACGTCCCACTTGGAGGAGTCGATCATGATCGGCACGCGGGCGATGTCCGGCTCACCGGCAATCAGGTTGAGGAAACGCACCATCGCCGCCTCGGCGTCGAGCATCCCCTCATCCATGTTGATATCGATAATCTGCGCGCCGCTTTCCACCTGCTGGCGGGCAACGTCCAGCGCTTCGCTGTACTTCTCTTCTTTGATCAGGCGTTTGAACTTCGCGGAACCGGTGACGTTAGTACGCTCACCCACGTTCACAAACAGGCTGTCGTCGCCGATGGTTAACGGCTCAAGGCCGGACAGACGACAGGCAACGGGAAGCTCGGGCAGCCTGCGCGGCGGCAGCCCGGCCACGGCGTTGCTCATGGCGGCGATGTGCTCCGGCGTGGTGCCGCAGCAGCCGCCGACGATGTTCAGGAAGCCAGACTCGGCCCACTCGCGGATTTGCGCCGCCATGGTGTCGGCGTCGAGATCGTATTCACCAAAGGCGTTCGGCAGACCGGCATTCGGGTGCGCGGTGACGTAGCATTCCGCAATGCGCGACAGCTCCTGCACGTACTGGCGCAGTTCATCCGGCCCCAGCGCGCAGTTCAGGCCGAAGGAGAGCGCGTCGGCGTGGCGCAGAGAGTTATAGAACGCTTCGGTCGTCTGGCCGGACAGGGTACGGCCGGAAGCGTCGGTGATGGTGCCGGAAATCATGATCGGCAGGTCAACGCCCAGCGCCTCGAACGCTTCTTTTACCGCATAGATAGCGGCTTTGGCGTTGAGGGTGTCGAAAACCGTTTCAATCAGGATCAGATCGGAACCGCCTTCCACCAGCGCTTTGGTCGATTCACGGTAGGCCGTAACCAGCTGGTCAAAGGTGATATTACGATATGCCGGGTCGTTGACGTCCGGTGAGATTGAGGCGGTGCGGTTGGTTGGGCCAAGCACCCCGGCAACGTAGCGCGGTTTTTCCGGCGTGCGGGCCGTCCATTCGTCGGCACAGGCGCGCGCCAGCTTCGCGGCTTCCAGGTTGATTTCCGCCGACAGGGATTCCATCTGGTAATCCGCCATGGCGATGGTTGTCGAGTTAAAGGTGTTGGTTTCAATAATATCCGCACCCGCTTCGAAGTAGGCGTTGTGGATATCCTTAATAACGGACGGCTTGCTGAGCACCAGCAGGTCGTTGTTCCCTTTCAGGTCGCACGGCCAGTCGGCAAAGCGTTCGCCGCGGAAATCGTCTTCACTGAGACGATAGCCCTGGATCATGGTGCCCATGCCGCCGTCCAGCACCAGAATTCGTTCATTTAACTGCGCACGCAGTTGATCTACTTTGCTGCTCACACTTGCTCCCGACAACGCTCAACAAGGCCAAAAGGCTGCGCTCCATACTGGCACAATCTCAGAGGGTGGAAAAGTCGCGCAGCGGTAACATGAGACATGTTCACCATCACTCCTCCGATCAGTCAGGATACGGTTGCAAATTCACCAAATAAAACGAAAATGATTTCCACGATACAGAAAAAGGAGATCGTCATGGTCGCGACCGTTCCCGCTAAACGCGGCAGAAAACCTGCTGCCACACCCGCCGCACCGCAGGGCGGACAGGTTCAATCGCTCACGCGCGGTTTGAAGCTGCTGGAGTGGATAGCCGAGTCGCACAGCAGCGTGGCCCTGACGGAGCTGGCCCAGCAGGCAGGCCTGCCGAACTCCACGACGCACCGCCTGCTGACCACCATGCAGCAGCTGGGTTTTGTCCGCCAGGTTGGCGAGCTGGGGCACTGGGCGGTGGGCGCGCATGCGTTTATCGTCGGCAGCAGCTTCCTGCAGAGCCGCAACCTGCTGGCGATTGTGCACCCGATACTGCGCAAGTTGATGGAGGAGTCCGGCGAGACCGTAAACCTGGCGGTACTGGACCAGAGCGACCATCAGGCCATCATTATCGACCAGGTGCAGTGCACGCAGCTGATGCGCATGTCCGCACCGATTGGCGGCAAGCTGCCGATGCACGCGTCCGGGGCGGGGAAAGCGTTTCTCTCGCAGCTGAGCGAGGAGCAGGTGACGGGGCTGCTGCACCGTAAAGGTCTACACGCCTATACCCACGCCACGCTGGTATCGCCCGTGCATCTGAAAGAAGATCTGGCTCTGACCCGCAAGCGAGGCTATTCGTTTGATGATGAAGAACATGCCCTGGGGCTGCGCTGCCTGGCGTCCTGTATTTTTGACGAGCACCGCGAACCGTTTGCCGCTATCTCCATCTCCGGGCCGATTTCGCGCATGACCGACGACCGCGTGACTGAGTTAGGTGCGCTGGTGATTAAGGCGGCGAAAGAGGTTACGCTGGCGTACGGTGGGATGCGTTAAGAGGGTTTTGCCGGGTGGCGGCTACGCCTTACCCGGCCTACATGATGCCCTCTGAAAACCTAATGCAAAACCGCTGCTTGCGGCGGTATGCATACACATCTTCGACGTGCCCATTTTTGATCCGCGTTTGCAGTCCGCGCCAGTAGCTGGCGCGAAACAGATCGGCATGCATCTCTTCGAACAGCGGCCCGATGCGCGGGTCGGCGCACAGCCAGTGGCGAAACTCTTCCGGAAACACATCGCCCGGAGAAACGCTGTACCACGGCTCGCTGGAAAGCTCATCTTCCGGGTAGCGCGGCGGTGGTATATCGCGAAAATTCACCTCGGTCATGTAGCAGATTTCATCGTAATCGTAGAACACTACCCGCCCGTGACGGGTGACGCCGAAGTTTTTAAACAGCATATCGCCCGGGAAAATATTGGCGGCGGCAAGCTGGCGAATCGCGTTGCCGTATTCTTCTATGGCATCTCGCAGCGCTTGCCCTTCAGACTGCTCCAGCCAGATATTCAGCGGCACCATGCGGCGCTCAATGTAGAGATGACTAATCGCGATTTTGTCGCCAAGATCGGTGATTTTCGCAGGCGCTTCCTGCATGAGTAGCGCCATGAGCGCCGGGTCGATCTGCTGTTTGTCCAGCACAAAGTTTTCGAATTCCTGGGTATCCGCCATGCGTCCGACGCGGTCATGCTCTTTGACCAGCTGGTAGCAGGCGCGGACGTGCGCGGCGGTCATCTCTTTCTGCGGTGCGAACCGGTCTTTAATCACCTTAAACACCCGGTCGAAGCCCGGCAGCGTAAAGACCAGCATCACCATGCCGCGAATGCCGGGCGCTTCAATAAACTGCTCATCGGCCGCGGTGACATAGCGCAGGTATTCGCGATAGCTTTCCGTTTTGGCGTGCTTCTGGCAGCCAATCGCCATATACAGCTCGGCGGTGGTTTTACCCGGCAGGATCTCGCGCAGCCACTCCACCAGCGCGGCAGGCAGCGGGGCGTATACCATGAAATAGGAGCGGGCGAAGCCAAATACGATGCTGGCCTCGGCGCTGGTAGTCAGGCAGGTATCGACAAACAGTTCCCCGTCGTCGGTACGGTGGATCGGTAACAGAAACGGTACGATGGCGGTCGGCGTAACCAGTTTGCCTACCAGCCAGGCGGCTTTATTGCGGTAGAAAAGCTCGTTAGCCACCTGCAGATGGCTGCGGCCGAGCGCCTCCGCACCGAAGGTTTCGCTAAGATGCGCGTGAATATACCTGATATCCCGGCTTTTATTCTCCCAGGGCAGGCGCAGCGGCAGATCCGTTAGCACGCGGTGCAGGAGCTTTTCCCACCCGCGATCGGGAAAGAAATCTTTCGCCAGCGGACGGGGAATGGTTCGAAAGCGTCGTTCGGGCTGGGAACTGAAGATAAATAACCGCTCAGGAGATAACGAGCGGTGGTCAAATAACCGGCAATAGACGGAGTTGAAAAAGCTCTCCGCAATCTCGAAGCGCGGGTAGTCGGGTAACAAATGGGTGTAGTGCTCCTTCACGCGCAGTAAAAAATCCGCATCCGGACTTTTACCGTCGGTAATACAGCGCAGCTGCTCCACCACCAGACCCACATGGTGGTCGTAGAGGTGGATACGCTGCTTCATGGCCTGCTGAACCGCATGCCAGTCAGCATGTTCGAAGCGCTGCTGCGCGCCGGAGGTCACTTCAAGAAAACGACCATACTGGGCATCGAAGCCCTGCAAAATAGTTTGGGCAATCAGTAATTCCAGGCCACGCGACATAAATTCCCCTTACCCCTCACCCTAACCCTCTCCCCAAAGGGGAGAGGGGGAAAACATCAGAACTGTGCTTCTTCCGTTGAACCCGTTAAGGCGGTGACGGAGGAGGTGCCGCCCTGAATAATGGTGGTCACGTTATCAAAGTAGCCGGTGCCCACCTCCTGCTGGTGAGACACGAAGGTATAACCGTCTTTGCCTGCCGCAAACTCCGGCTGCTGCACCTTCTCGACGTAGTGCTTCATGCCCTCACCCTGCGCATAGGCATGGGCCAGGTCGAACATGTTGAACCACATGCTGTGGATGCCCGCCAGGGTGATGAACTGGTATTTGTAGCCCATGTCGGACAGCTGCTGCTGGAAGCTGGCGATGGTTTTGTCATCCAGCTTTTTCTGCCAGTTAAAGGACGGCGAGCAGTTGTAGGCCAGCAGTTTGCCCGGGTATTTCGCGTGAATAGCATCCGCGAAGCGTTTTGCCAGCGCCAGATCCGGCGTGGAGGTTTCGCACCAGACCAGGTCAGCGTAAGACGCGTACGCCAGCCCGCGGCTGATCGCCTGTTCGATACCCGCATGGGTGCGATAGAACCCTTCGCTGGTGCGCTCGCCGGTGATGAACTCGCTGTCGTACGGGTCGCAGTCAGAGGTGATCAGGTCCGCCGCATCCGCATCGGTACGGGCAATGACCAGCGTCGGCACGCCGAGCACGTCAGCCGCCAGACGCGCGGCAACCAGCTTCTGGACCGCTTCCTGTGTTGGAACGAGTACTTTACCGCCCATGTGTCCACATTTCTTCACTGACGCCAGCTGATCTTCGAAGTGAACGGCCGCTGCACCGGCCTCAATCATCGATTTCATCAGCTCAAAGGCGTTCAGCACGCCGCCGAAGCCCGCTTCCGCATCCGCGACGATCGGCAGGAAGTAGTCGATGAAGCGCGGATCGTCAGGTTCGATACCGGCGGCCCACTGGATCTGATCCGCACGGCGGAAGGTGTTGTTGATCCGATCCACCACCGACGGCACGGAGTTAGCCGGATAGAGCGACTGATCCGGATACATGCTGGAGGCCAGGTTGGCGTCCGCCGCGACCTGCCAGCCGGAGAGGTAGATAGCCTCAATACCGGCCTTCGCCTGCTGCAGCGCCTGACCGCCGGTCAGCGCCCCGAGGCTGTTGATATAGCCCTTTTTGGAACCACCGTGCAGCAGCTTCCACATTTTCGCCGCACCGTTCTGCGCCAGCGTACATTCCGGGTTAACCGAGCCGCGTAATTTCACCACTTCCTCCGCGCTGTAAGGACGGCGGATGCCTTCCCAGCGAGGTTGTGTCCATTCTTTCTTCAGTTCTTCGATTTGTTGGGTACGGGTTTTCATGTGCAGATGCTCCATATTGTTATGTGGTGGATTACGCCAGGAAGCGGTAGCCCGGCAGGGTCAGGAAGTCAATTAAGTCATCGGATGTGGTGATTTGCTCCATCAGGCGCGCAGCGTCGTCAAAGCGTCCGCTGCTGAAGCGGTGTTCGCCGAGCTCGTCCTGAATCACCCGCATCTCTTCGGCCAGCATCTGGCGGAACAGGGATTTAGTCACCGGCTTGCCGTTGCTGAGGGTTTTTTGATGGTGGATCCACTGCCAGATAGAGGTGCGAGAAATCTCCGCCGTTGCGGCATCTTCCATCAGGCCGTAGATCGGCACGCAGCCGTTACCGGAGATCCAGGCTTCGATGTACTGCACGGCGACGCGAATGTTGGCGCGCATGCCCTCTTCGGTACGCTCGCCCGCGCACGGCGCCAGCAGCTGTTCTTCAGCCGTTGGGGCATCGTCTTCACGCGTGACAAACAGCTGGTTTTTGTTGTCGCCGAGGACGCGGTTAAAGACGTCCATTGCCGTATCGGCCAGGCCAGGGTGGGCAATCCACGTCCCGTCGTGACCGTTACGGGCTTCAAGCTCTTTGTCGGCTTTCACCTTGTTGAGCACCTGATTGTTGCGCTCTGCGTCTTTGCTCGGGATAAACGCCGCCATGCCGCCCATCGCAAAGGCACCGCGCTTGTGGCAGGTTTTGATCAGCAGACGCGAATAGGCGCTCAGGAACGGTTTATCCATGGTCACGACCTGGCGATCCGGCAGGACGCGATCGGGATAATTTTTCAGGGTTTTGATGTAGCTGAAAATATAGTCCCAGCGCCCGCAGTTCAGGCCGACAATGTGGTCGCGCAGGGCGTGCAGAATTTCATTCATCTGGAACACGGCAGGCAGCGTTTCAATCAGCAGCGTGGCCTTGATGGTGCCGCGCGGCAGGTTGAAGCGATCTTCCGCATAGCTGAAGACCTCGCTCCACCAGGCCGCTTCCTGCCAGGCCTGCGTTTTTGGCAGATAGAAATAGGGGCCGCTGCCTTTTGCCAGCAGATTTTTGTAGTTGTGGAAGAAATAGAGTGCGAAATCAAACAGGCTGCCTGGAATGGCTTCCCCACGCCAGGTAACGTGTTTTTCAGGCAAATGCAGACCGCGTACGCGGCAGATCAGCACCGCCGGGTTCGGTTTGAGCTGGTAGATTTTTCCGGCTTCGTTGGTATAGCTTATGGTGCCGTTCACGGCATCGCGCAGGTTGATCTGCCCTTCTATGACCTTACGCCAGTCAGGTGCCAGCGAGTCCTCAAAGTCGGCCATAAAGACCTTCACGTTCGCGTTCATGGCGTTGATCACCATTTTGCGCTCTACCGGACCGGTGATCTCGACGCGACGATCCTGTAAATCCTCAGGAATTCCGCGAATTTTCCACTCGCCACGACGAATGGAAGCGGTTTCCGAAATAAAACCAGGCAACTTGCCATCGTCAATTTCCTGCTGCTGGTGAATGCGTGCCGCCAGCAGCTTGTTGCGCTGCGGCGTAAAGCGGGTCACCAGCTCAGTCAGAAACTCTACCGCTTCTGGCGTCAAAACCTGCTGTTCTTGCTCGCCGTACGGCTGGGTAAAGGTCAGTTCATCGACCGTCGTTGCCTGTTGAGTCATTACTCTGCTCCTCATCAAAGATCCAAAATCACGCTCCCGATGCGAACGAAAGATCGTTGGGTAGTTTTCGCTCAGCAGAATTAAGACTATCTATATTTTTTCTAAAATCAAAAACAATTTCCATTTTAATTACATAATGCAATTAATTATATGATTTTATTGGAATTAAAGTTTTATTGAATGATGAGTGGTATTTCGGAAATAAAAAAGGCACCCGAAGGTGCCTGATTTGAATAGCTGAAACGCTTTAGGATCGTTTGGTGCAGAAGATTACTCCAGCGTCGGGTTCATGTGACGCAGATCGTATGGCGTTATCTGGTAGACGTAATAGTTGAGCCAGTTAGTGAAAAGCAAATTCCCGTGGCTGCGCCAGGTTGCTCTCGGTTTGTTTTGCGGATCGTTTTTCGGGAAATAGTTGTACGGTACATCCGGATTCAGACCCGCTTCAACATCACGAAAATACTCTGACGCGAGAGTATGCGGATCGTACTCAGGGTGTCCGGTCACAAAAGCAATACGCTTGTCCTTGCTGGCAAACAGATAAGCATCGCCATCTTCCGTTTCGGCCAGGATCTCGAGATCGGTGTAATCACGAATCAGCTGGGCCGGGAAATCGGCATAGCGAGAATGCGGGGCCAGGAAAGAGTCATCAAACCCACGCGTCAGCAACGCATGTGGATGGAGAATGTAGTGTTCGTATACGCCGGAGAGCTTTTCAGTGCGGGTTTGCTTGGGGATGCCATAGAGAATATTGAGTGCGGCTTGTACCGCCCAACAGACAAACAGCGTGGACGTGACGTGATCTTTTGCCCACTCCAGAACCTGTTTGATCTGCGGCCAGTAGGCGACATCGTTAAATTCAACCAGACCGAGCGGGGCGCCGGTTACAATCAGGCCGTCGAAGTTTTCCCCCTGAATGTCATCGAAGTTACAGTAGAAGTTGTTCAGGTGCTCAGAAGGCGTATTGCGTGATTCGCGGGCATCAATTCGCAGCAGTTGAATATCGACCTGCAGCGGAGAGTTCGACAGAAGACGCAGGAACTGGTTTTCTGTTTCGATCTTCTTTGGCATCAGATTGAGAATAAGCACCTTCAGCGGGCGAATTTCCTGACCTGTCGCACGCGAAGTCGTCATGACGAAGACGTTTTCTTCACGCAAGAAATTGACGGCTGGTAGCTCGTCCTGCACCCGAATCGGCATAGCTTTGTATCCTCACAGCATACGTATAAACGTTTAGACATCCAGATAGCTAACGATACCCAGAAACGGGAATAATGTCGAGTCTGCAAGCGGAAGGTGAGAAAGTTTCAAGGAGGGGTGCGGCCTGTAAAGCCATCCACCCTGATTTTATGACGCACAAAGCAAAAAACCCCGCACCTTTCGGTACGGGGTTCTTCTTAATTGATGCCTGGCAGTTCCCTACTCTCACATGGGGAGACCCCACACTACCATCGGCGCTACGGCGTTTCACTTCTGAG